>JAFQKM010000254.1 GCA_017396925.1 Clostridia bacterium | reverse complement strand
GAGGTCATCGCCTTTGGTACCCTGTCCTTGTTCGTCAGCTATTCTCTGGCTATGCTCGAACCCATCCGTTCGACGGCGCGCGTCTTTTCCGAGATCATTTCGGCGCAGGTCAACATCGAGCGTGTCTGTGCCCTGCTCGAGCAGCCCTGCCTGATCGAGGATACCCCCGAAGTCGTGGCCAGATACGGCGATGCCTTTGAGCCGAAGAAGGAAAACTGGGAGCCCATCGAAGGCCATATCGAGTTTAAGAATGTATGGTTCAGATACCCCGACGGCGGCGACTATATTCTGGAAGATTTTTCGCTGGATATTCCGGCCGGCACCAATGTCGCCATCGTCGGCGAGACCGGCGCAGGCAAGAGCACGCTGGTCAATCTGGCCTGCCGATTCTTCGAGCCGACCAAGGGTCAGATCCTGATCGACGGCATCGATTACAAACAGCGCAGCCAGCAGTGGCTCCATTCCAGCCTCGGCTATGTTCTGCAGAGCCCCCATCTGTTCTCGGGCACCGTGGCCGAGAATATCAAATACAGCAAGCCCGATGCCACCGAAGAAGAGATGCTTCGTGCGGCAAGGCTGGTTTCGGCCGATGTGGTGGCTGCCAAGCTGGAATACGGCTATGATACCGATGTCGGCGAAGGCGGCGACCGTCTGTCGACCGGTGAAAAGCAGCTGATCTCCTTTGCCCGTGCCATTCTGGCCGATCCGCCCATCTTTGTTCTCGACGAGGCCACATCCTCCATCGATACCGAAACCGAGCTGCTCATCCAGAATGCCATCCAGCACATCCTCAAGGGCCGTACATCCTTCCTGATCGCCCACCGTCTGTCGACCGTCCGTCATGCCGATGTCATTCTGGTCGTCGAGGACGGCAAGATCATCGAGCAGGGCAGCCACGATGCACTGATCAAGCAGAACGGCAAATATGCCGAACTTTATAAAGCGATGGAAATTCGCGAAAAATCCAAAAACTCCGGAGGCATTGCCCTTGAACACTGACAATAGCTATAAATATGGATACAAATGGGCCTTTGCCTATGCCGGACTCTTTGCCGTGCTGGCGCCGATCTTTTCGAGCCCCAAGGAGATCTTTGAGGGCTTCTTCGAGATCCTGCTGGCCGACAATATGCTGATCACCGACTATTTCTCGCTGGCCGGTTTCGGCGCGGCGCTGACCAATGTATCGATCGTCACCTTTATCACGCTGGCGCTGATGTATAAGTGCCATATTCCCCTCAATGGCACCGGTATCCTGACCATCGGCCTGATGTCGGGCTTCTCCTTCTTCGGAAAGAGTGTCTTTAACATGTGGTTCATCCTGCTGGGTACCTGGCTCTATGCCAGATGGAGCAAGCAGCCTTTTTCCAAGTTCCTGCTCATCAGCCTGTTTTCCACATCCCTGTCGCCGCTGATCAGCCATCTGTTCTTCTATCAGAAGACGCTGTATCTGCCCAATATGCTTCTGTCGCTCTTCTGCGGTGTGCTGATCGGTTTTGTTATGCCCATGATGGGCCCTTATGCGGCCTATCTGCTCAACGAGATGACCCTCTATACCAGCGGTTTCTCGGTGGGTCTGCTCTGTCTGGTCATCGTGCCCATTCTCAAGTCCTACGGCTATCTTTTCAATCCGGTCACCGTCTGGACGTCGGGCAACAATATCCCCATCGGTCTGATGCTGGGTGTCTTTTGCTGCTTCCTGATCTATATGGGATGGCGCAAAGAGGGTATGCAGGCCGTGCGGAACTATTTCAATCTGCTCAAGCGTTCGGGTGTATCCTCGCAGGATTTTACCGATCTGGACGGTATGGGCGCCGTATTGATCAACATGGGTGTCAACGGCCTGATCGGCACCCTCTATATCATTCTGATCAAGGGTCACCTCAACGGCCCGACCATCGGCGGTATCCTGACCATCATCGGCTTCTCGGCCAAGGGTAAGCATGCCGCAAACATTCTGCCCATCATGATCGGCGTCGCACTGGGCGGCATCACCAAGCAGTGGTCTCCCAGCAGTCCGCCGGCCCAGCTGGCCGCCCTGTTCGGAACCACACTGGCCCCCATCAGCGGTGCCTTCGGTCCCATCGCAGGCGTCATTGCCGGTTTTATCCATTCGTCGGTCGTTCAGCATGCCGGCATGGGATATTCGGGTATCAACCTGTATAATAACGGCTTTGCGGGTGGTATCGTCTCAATCGTCGTTTATCCCGTCTTTGTCCGTATCTTCCGGTTCAACCGCTATGCCGATCCCTCGCCCGGTTCGCCGGCTGCCGTGCGTCAGCAGCTGGAGGCCATCAAGGCGCAGGAGGCGCTCAATGCCCAGATCTTCCGCCATGCCCATGATGTGGAGGTCGAGCTGGAGCACGAACTGGAAGAGACCATCCATCCGAAACATTCGACAGAAGAAGGAGATTAAATTATGCGCAGATCCGAACGCGCCGTCACCGATCCTCAAATGATCCGCGAGATCCTCGACCGGGCCAAGGTCATGCATGTCGGTTTTGTCGACCAGGGTGACCCCTATGTCGTGCCCGTCAATTTTGGCTATACCTATGAAGACGATGTTCTGACCCTCTATTTCCATTCGGCAGTTACCGGCCACAAGATGGATATCATCAAGGAGAATCCCACGGTGTTCTGCACCATCAGCGTGCAGGACGGCCTGAAGGACGGCGGCGACAATGCCTGCAGCTTCAGCTATTATTATGCTTCGGTCATGGGCAAGGGCCGCGCCCTGCGCCTGACCGGCAATGAGGAAAAGCGTGCCGCACTGGACAT
>JAFQKM010000029.1 GCA_017396925.1 Clostridia bacterium | reverse complement strand
CGGAAGGGGTATTCTGCATGATGTAAGCCAGCAGGCCGGTGCCGATGCCTTTACGGCGATGGTCGGGTGCAACGGCGATCTGGGCAATGTCGCAGTTGCGGCTGCCGCAGACCACATAGCCCACCAGCCGATCTCCTTCAAATGCACCGTAGGAATGGATATTCTCGCAGCTGCGGCGATCGAGGCACAGCTTGAGGGCGGCCTCGTCGAAGCCGAGGTCGACGGGATAATCGCGGAAGGATTCGTCAAAGGTCTGGTACAACTGCGCATCGGTCACACCTTCGAGGTTTTTAAAGATCAGCATGGGATGGTCCTCCTTTTTGGGCAGCCAATAGACAGAATAGGTGCATTCGGCAGTAAAGCCGAACTTTTCGGCCAGATGACGGGAGATATCATTTTGGGCATCCCAATGGACGGTGATGCCTTTTTGGGTGCATTCCCGCAGCATAAGGGATATGCAGGCCGAGGCCAGACCCTTGCCGCGATGGACATCCAGGGTGGAGACATCCAGTTCGATTTCCCTGTTCACACCCAGGAAGGAAGAAGCCGCAGCGACGATCTCCCCATCATACCATATCACCGCACCTGCACCCTTTGCCTGAAAATCGGCAAAGTCGGCGTAGTTTTCGCCGTGACCAAAGGGATGAAGGTCAAAGGCCTGCTGATCAACGGATGCAAGGATATAGCCTTCGGGCAGCGGAATCTCATTTAGGATAAAATGACTGGCAGGCGTCATCAAGGTTCTGGTAAAAACTCTGGCATGGGGATAGGTTTTTTGGATATGGTCTTCCCACGCGGATGTCAGGCAGACCAAAGGCCGATGGCGATAGTCACTATCAACGGCAGCGATACTTTCAGCATTCGGGCTGCCATCCAGATAGACGAAGAGGGCATCGGTGATCGTGCCGCTATCAAAGGTGCGGCATTTGCCAAAAAGGCCGCGCTGTGCGGCCCGATGGAGAAGAAAGGATGGTTTCATATTGTTTTCAGAACCAGTTCTGCAAGAATGTGATGTCCTGCCTGTGTGGGATGCAGGCCATCCGGCAGGGTTGCTTTGAAATCTTCTGTATTTGTGAGCGTAAGCAGGTCAATGACCTGCAGGTTATAGTTTCGGGCAATTTGCGTTTCCATACGCGCATAATCCGCAAGTGTCAGTCCCTTGCGGTTGGCATGGGTTCGGTTTGTTCGTATTACCGGCGTGCAGACGATAATTTCAGTATTGTTTTCCCGCAATCTCTCAATCACATGGGAAAAGGCGGCAGCAAAGGCTGCTTCGTCAATATCGAATGCATAGTCATTTGTTCCGGCGCAGACCAAGACAATATCATACCCTGCGACATTTTCGCAGTTCAGATGCAGCGACTTCCAGTCGATATTGACGACCGAAGCGCCGCCAATGCCGAAATTGGCAGGTTCGGTGCCGGCAGTTTCTGCAATCAGATGGGACCAGGGTTTTTGAACGACGGCATTGACAGTTACGCCATCGGTACTGTAACGGCCCTGGACAATGGAATCTCCGATCACGGCAATGTTTTTGTCAGACAGTTTACTGCACGACTGTTTTGTTTCAGATCTGTCTGTATAGGTATAGCATCGAATCGCTGTGGGACCATCGGACGGGACAATTGTGCCGTCTGCCTGGTTTGCGATCTGCACAAAGTATTGGGAAGAGGGACTTCCGGCATAGCGGTATGTGTAATGGGAGTAACCGCCGGTCAATTCCGTATAGCCTGTGCCGTCATAGGAGAAAATGCGGAAGCCGTATGCAGGCTTGTTCATTTTAACTTCGACGTGCGTATGATTCGGAAGCTCTGCCAGAAGTGTATTGGTATTTGGATGGATCGTGCCGCCGCGGATTTCCTTGTTTTCGAATATCAACCCATCGGTAATATCGTTATATTCTCTTGTATATCCTTTAGGATTTTGAAAGGTCAGCACGGTTCCTTCCTCCTCTTAACGCTCGAACAGAGCGACGGTCTCGACATTTGCCGTGCCGGGGAACATATCAAAGGCTTCGGCCTTGCGGAGCTTAAAGCCCTTCCGGGCCATGAGGGCGGCGTCGCGGGCGAGGGATGCGGGATCGCAGGAGACATAGACGACGCGCTTGGGATCCATGGCGGCGATCGAGTCGATGGCCAGCTGATCCATACCCTTGCGGGGCGGGTCGCAGACGATGACATCGGGTCGCAGGCCCTCGTTCAGCAGGGTCTCGGAGACCTTGCCGGCATCGCCGAGGATGAAGCGGACATTGTCGATGCCGTTGCGGGCGGCGTTTTCGTTGGCATTGTCGATGGCGGCCGGGACGATCTCGTTGCCGACGGCCTGACGGCACTTCTGGGCCAGCAGCAGGGTGATGGTGCCGACGCCGCAGTAGAGGTCGAGGGCCAGGTCGGTCTCCTTGAGGTCGGCATATTCCAGCGCCTTCTGATAGAGGTTTTCGGCCTGGGTATGGTTGACCTGATAGAAGGACAGGGGCGAAAGCTCGAACTTGAGGCCCAGCAGATCATCGGTCAGGCGGTCTTTGCCCCAGAGGGTCTTGCAGGTATCGCCGAGGATCTTGTTGGTCTTCTGGCTGTTGATATTGACGACGATGCCCTCGAGATCGGGGGCGGCGTCCTGCGCATAGTCGATGAGCAGCTGCAATTTAGGCAGCTTGGCCGATGTGGCAATGATGCACAGGTGGCAGCCATACTTGCCGTTGCGGACATAGATGTGGCGGACGAGGCCCTTGCCGGTGGTTTCATCGTAGGGCAGCGCGCCGCTTTCATCCATCCAGCGGCAGACGGCGGCGGCAAGGGCGTTGGCGCTTTCGCTCTGGATCATGCAGCCGTCGCAGGGCACAACATCATGGCTGCGGCTGCGGTAGAAGCCGAAGCGGGTCTTGCCGCGGACGGTGGTGACCGGGAACTGGGCCTTGTTGCGGTAGGCTTCACGGGTCGAACCGTGGGCAGGGGCGATGGAAATGTCGAATCCGCCGATGCGGCGCAGAGCGTCCTCGACACGCTGGCCCTTGAGGCGCAGCTCTTCCTCGTAGGTCAGATGGAGGAAATTACAGCCGCCGCACTTGTCATAAACCGGGCAGGTGGGCTTTTGACGGACGGGGGCGGGATCGAGGATCTGCTCGATCTTGCCGTAGGCCAGATTCTTCTGAACCTTGACGATTTTGACCTTCAGGCTATCGCCTGCTGCCGCGCCGGGCACAAAGACGGCCATACCGTCGATGCGGGCAACACCCATACCTTCGGCGGTGTAGTTTTCTATTTTACATTCGTAGATCTTGTTTTTTTCCATATATCTTACTCCTCAACGACCTCGCCGCGGATCAGCACGCGGTTTTCATCGCCGCAGCGCTGCCGGAACCACTTGGCACGGCTCTCGCCCTGATCCAGTTCACCGCCGTTGAGCAGAACATAGACATTGGGATAGATCATGCTCCACAGCTCGTGGCAGATGGGGGGACACAGATCTTCGACAATAAAGACATCGCCCTGCTTCATACAGCCGCTGCGGCAGCGGCTTTCCAGAACGGTCAGCTTGACTTTGGGCATAGCAGAAAACCTCCACAGGTCATAATAATCTATACTAATACTACCATAGAAGGGCCTCGATTTCAATGCTGGCAAATCTTGTGGGTTGCTGTAACCATTTTGTTACTTTATACTCAAAAGTACAGAAAGGAGCAGAAAATCTATGAAAATACCAAGACTTTTGCCTGTGCTGGTGCTGCTTTTGCTGGTACTGACCTTTCCGGGAAGCGTCCGGGCCGCAGGCGCCTGCACCGTCCTGCTGGACGGACGCCCGATGGACAGCCGCTATGCAGGCGTCATCCGGGGCGATACGGCCTACCTCCCCCTCCGCGCGGCGGCCGATCACTATGGCGGCCGGCTGGATTGGGATGCAAAGACGCGTACGGCGCATTGGGCCATTCGGGGCCTGACCCTGACCGCACGGGACGGTATGCCCTATCTCGAGGCCAACGGCCGCGCCCTCTACGCCCCGCAGGGGATTTTTATTCGGGATGGGCGGCTGATGATCCCTGCCCGTCTGCTGGCCGCCTGCATGGGCGGCAGCGCCGGCTGGAATGCCGGGACACGGCAGGTGTCGGTATCGGCCGGGGCACAGCGCATCGAAAGCGGAGGCAGCTTCTATGACGCCGATGCTTTGCTGTGGCTCTCCCGCATCATTTCGGCCGAAAGCCGGGGCGAACCCCTGCGCGGACAGATCGCCGTGGGCAATGTCGTCCTCAACCGTGTGCGCAGCAAAGCCTATCCCAATACCATCTACGGCGTCATCTTCGACCGCAGGTATGGCGTGCAGTTCGAGCCGGTGCTCAACGGCAGCATCTATGCCGAGCCGACAGAGGGCGCCGTGCTGGCCGCCAAGCTCTGCCTCGAAGGGGTCGACCTTTCGCAGGGCAGCCTTTATTTCTATGATCCCCTCAAGGCCCAGAGCAGCTGGATCGGCAATAACCGCACCTATGTCATGACCATTGGTGTACATAAGTTTTATCTCTGACGGCATAAGAAAAGACCCTCCGATCTGTTCGGAGGGTCTTTGGCTTTGGCTTTAGTTTTTGGATGCAGCGATGTGCTTCTTGGTATAGACAGCACCGACGGCGCAGGCAATGGCGTAGGCGCTGAAGGCCAGGATGAAGGGATAGAGGGGATTTGCGGCATAGATCAGGCCGGCGAACAGGGCGCCGAAGATGCCGCCGAGGGAGTTCATCGACTGGTAGAAGCCCATGGCCATATTGCTGTGTTCCTTGGCAGCCTTGCTGGCGACCATCGACTGCAGCAGGGGACCGCGGATGGCGTTGATGCCGTTGTAGATGATATAGACGGCCATGAAGGGCAGCTGACCCTTGATCAGGATGGCCGAACCGACCAGTGCGGTGGAGATGATCATAACGGGCAGGTAGGTCTTGTTGATGTCGGTCTTCTTCTGCAGATACATGCAGACGGTGGAGTTGAGCAGCATGGTCAGACCGGCAATGATGATCTTGATGGTGCCGTTATACTGGGAGCCGAGGTTGAACTGATCCTTGATGAAATAGTTGAAGCTCTGCTCGTAGGCGTTGTAGCCGACGCCCGAGATGGCGATGACGATAAAGATCATGGCCAGCATGGGGGTCATAAAGGTCTTGGCAGCGATAAAGGCCGAGAAGGGGTTGGCCTTCTTGAGGCTGAGGGGCTCGGAGGGCTTGACCTTGAAGGGGGTGTCGTCGATGCAGACGGTGTAGAAGATGACGCCGCAGGTCAGGATCATGATGACCATGGCGATGAAGGCGGCTTCGACCGAGATCATACCCAACATACCGCCGATGAAATAGCCGCAGGCACTGGCGACCGTCTGAATGGTCAGCATGGTGGTCAGGTTGGTGCCGCGCTCGGCAGGATCACTGGTGTTGATGACATAGTTGGAGAAGGCGGTGAAGCAGCCGCCGGTGAAGCAGCCGGCAAAGATACGGCCGACAAAGACCATCATCTCGTTCTGGGCAGCGCCGAAAATGGCCTGACCGATGGCATAGCCGATGGTCGAGAGCAGGATGATCTTCTTGGTGGGCATATAGTTGCACAGCTGGCCCCAGAAGGGCGAGAAGAGGAACATGGTGGTCTGCATGGCGGCCAGCGCGGTGCCGAAGACCGAGCTGTCGAGCCCGCGCTCGACGATCAGGGTCGGGGTGACCGGATGGGCAAAGCTGCAGGCCATGGAAAAGAGGGTGCAGGCAAAGAAGAATGCCAGCATCTTTTTGTTTTTCATGGGGGAAACACTCCTTTATCGAGATATTCGATGATTTTATTATATAGAGCGGAAAAGCAAATGGCAAGCGTTAAAAAGCTGACGAAAGAGATGAAAAATCCCCCGAAAGAAAACCTTTCGGGGGGAGAAAAGATAAACATGTGTAGTTTATGCCTGCTTTTCCTTCTTATACTTGCCGACGTAAACAACGGCCAGCAGTGTGGCGATGCCGAAGGCGGCGAAAGACAGAATAAAGGGCAGATAGGGGTTCTGGGCATAGATCAGGCCGGCAAACAGGGCGCCGAAGATCGAGCCCAGCGAGTTCATCGACTGATAGAAGCCCATCATGGCGTTGGAGTTTTCGGGGGTCGAACGGGCAGCGACCATGGCCTGCATGAGGGGGGTACGCAGGGCATTGACGCAGCTGGCCAGAACATAGGTGACAAAGAAGGGCATGGGGCTCTTGAAGACCAGGAAGCCGCCGATGATCAGGCCGTTGGCCAGGGTGACGGGCAGGAAGGTCTTGTTGATATCGGTCTTCTTCTGCAGATAGACGCAGACGGTGGAGTTGAGGGCCAGGATGGCAACAGCGATGACAGCCTTGATGGTGCCGTTATACTGGGAGCCGAGGCCGAACTGATCCTTGATGAAGTAGTTGAAGCACTGCTCGGAAGAGTTGAGGCCGATGCCCGAGATGGCGATGATGATAAAGATCATGGCCAGCATGGGGGTCATGAACTCCTTGGCCGATACAAAGGCCGAGAAGGGGTTGACGTCGCGGGCCGAGAGGGCCTTTTCAGGCTTGTGCTTGAAGGGGGTGTCGTCGAGACAGAGGACGGTGCACAGCACGCCGCAGAGGGCCAGCAGCACGACCTGTGCCGAGAAGGCGGCCTCGACCGAGATCATGCCCAGCATACCGCCGACAAAATAGCCGCAGGCGCTGGCGACCGACTGGATGGTGATCAGGGTGGTCAGGTTGGAGCCGCGGCTTGCAAGGTCGCTGGTGTTGATGACATAGTTGGAGAAGGCGGTGAAGCAGCCGCCGGTGAAGATGCCGGCGAACATACGGCCGGCGATGACAACGGCTTCGCTCTGGGCCATACCGAAGACGGCCTGGCCGACGGAATAGCCGATGCAGCCGATCAGCATGATCTTCTTGGTGGGGATATAGCCGCACAGCTTACCCCAGAAGGGGGCAAACAGGAAGTTCATGGTCATCATGGCTGCCAGGGCGACGCCGAACATCGAGCTGTCGAGCCCGCGCTCGACGATCAGGGTCGGGGTGACCGGATGGGCGAAGTTGGCCGCCAGATAAAACAGCGCGATGATGCCCCAGAAGGCCATCAGTTTTTTGTTTTTCATGGGTGGGTTCCTCTTTCCTTTTTTATTTTCGAACATAGAAATTATATACAAAATCGGGCATAAAAACAAGCCCCGCGGCGCATAACCGCAGGACTTGAAGATGTTGTATGGTCGTTATGCCTTTTCGGTCTTTTTGTAGGTGCGGACGTAGAGGATGCCGAAGAGGGTGGCCAGCGCAAAGGCGGCAAAGGCCAGCATGAAGGGATAGGCGGGGTTGGCCTCGTAGATCAGGCCGGCAAACAGGGCGCCGAAGATGCCGCCGAGGGAGTTCATGGCCTGATAGAAACCGATCAGGCG
>JAFQKM010000253.1 GCA_017396925.1 Clostridia bacterium | reverse complement strand
CGGCGAAAGCGACATCCCCTATGCCGAGTTCCTCTCCCACGTCGAGCAGGAGCAGCGCTACGACGCCGCCCATGTGGTGGTGCGCCTGAGCAGCGAGACCATCCGTCATCTGGCCCAACACCACGCCGTCAATATGGTCACCCGCAAGCCCCAGCCGCGGGAATACGCCCCCGGGGAATAACCTATCCGATCCAGAAAGACCGCTTCGGCGGTCTTTTTTTCATGTGGCTGACGGGGGTAGCGCCAAAAGCCGTCCCTTTGCGCTGAAAGCGCGAGGGAAGGGGGACCGCTTTAGCCGACCCCTACACCGGTCTGACAGCGGCCCCATCCTTGCGGACGAGCAATGCTCGCCCCTACAGGGGCTGACGAGAGAATAGGCCCCCTTGTGCAAAGGGGGCTCTGCCCGAAGGGCGGTGGGGGATTGTACAGGCAGGCTGAGAGTGACAATCCCTCCGTCACCTGCGGTGCCACCTCCCTTAAGTGCCCTGTGGGTATGCACAAGGGAGGCTTTATCCGGTCCCTACACCGGTCTGACATCCCCTCTTGACATGCCTCGGGCATCTATGTATACTAAAGACAGATACCTCGACAATCTATGTATACCGCGATAAACTGCGAAAGGAGGCATGCCGATGCGCGACAAAGCCAATAAGATCCATTACGAATGGACCGCGCGGGCCTGCAGATACATCCGTCACCCGGCCGACCGCAGGCTGGTGCAGGCCGAGCTGGATGCCCACATGCAGGATCGCATTTCCGAGCTGACCGACGGCGGCCTGCGCTACCACGACGCCCTTGCCCGGGTCACGGCCGCCATGGGCGACCCCGACGATGTGGGCAAGCTGCTGGGCCGTATCCACACCCCGTGGATGAGCTGGCTGCTCACCGCCAGCAAATGGATCTGCGCCGGATTGATCCTCTTCAGCCTGTGCTTCTACGGCAGGCAGGTCTGGTGGGACATCGAGGCTCGCTTCCTCTACGATGCCCAGCCGTGGACCAACGAGGAAACCTACGCCTACTACTGCTCAAATTATGAAGGGCAGGATATGACGGCCTGCGGCATAAAACCTGTACCCAAGGCCACGGTGGGCGACTATACCTTCCGCGTGGTGCGGGGCAATTACCTGAGCCACGGCAGCCTGATCCTGTGGATCGAGAGCGACCACCCCTTCTGGAAGGCCGACCCCGAAGGCTTTATGAACCGGATCACCTTCTATGATGACAAAGGCCAACTGCTCCGCGGCAACCGCAATATCGACGGCGACACCGCCATTTTCGAGGTCTTCGACGGCGACGATACGGAAGTCAATCCCGTCACCCTCGTTGCCGACTATGGCGGCAAAGGCTTCACGTGGGTCATCGAGCCGGAGGTGACGCCATGAAAAAGCCCTGTAAGGTCCTGCTGTTTCTCTCGATTGGCCTTGCGGCCTTCCTGCTGCTGTGGATTGCGAGCGGCAGCCCGGGATTCACCCCCGGGATGGCTATGCGGATGACCGAACGCAGCCACCTTCTGGAGGACAATGAACTGCTGGTGCAGAATCCGACCTATTATTATGGCCCCGAGCCGCGCTATGACTTCGTGACCACCGACGGCGAATACCTCTATTACGGGCAGGCCCGTGGGGACGCCATCCTCTACTGGAACGACTTCGGCCGCTGGAATATTTCCGATTTCCACCGCACCCCCAAGGGGGAGCATATCAGCTATATCGGCGGAAACCTATCGGTCCTCCATCACAGGGATGAGGCCACCGGCGAACGCTATGACTGTGACGCCATCCCCCTCTATATCTTCATCGACGGCATCGATTTTGACGAGATGCACGGCCTGCTGGAGATCGAAGCCAACGATCTGTTCGACGAGCTTCCATGGCAGCAGACCTACTGCTTCACCGCCGAGGCCGAGCCGATCGGCAGCGGCCATGTGCTGTGGTTCGACCGCAGCCGGATGGCCCTTGTGGAGGATCCCGATTTCGATCCGGCCGACCTGAAATACAACGATATCGATTATATCTGGCATTACACCAATCCGGCCTATACGCCCTATAGGCTGACAGTCACCCTCTGCAACGAAGGCGCCGAGGTCTATACCGAAACCATCACGCTGACCGGCAATTATGACCGCAACTGGGACTGATGTTATGATGAAAAAACTGAAAAAAACCTATAAGATCCTGCTGTTTCTGTCCATTGGCCTGCTCGTGTTCTTCCTGTTCTGGCGAGCGAGCGGCAGCCCGGGATTCACCCCTGAGATGGCCATGGAGAAGCTGCTGCATGCCCATCTGATCGAGGATGCCCAGTTGATCCTCTGCACCGACGGCGACAATGCCGTGATGAACCGCCGCATGAAGAATATGGCGGCGCTGACCGATACCCATCTTTACTACTGTGAAATGATGGGCGACCCCTTCCTGCCGTGGTTCGAGCCGGGCATCTGGCAGCGCTCGGAGGGCCTCTGGAGCCAGCCGCGCGGCGAGAAGCTGACCGCTATGCTCGGCAGCACGCAGTATCGCGGCCGTCCGCAGATCTATTCCCTGCCCCTCTATATCCTGCCCGAGGACGAAAGCCTCACCTGGGATCGTGCCGAAGCGGCACTGACCATTGATGATCGCGGCATGGGCGGCAAATGGGACTGCGCCATCACCTACACGGCCGATGGAATACGCAGCGCCGAAACGCTGACCACCCTGTGGTTCACCGAGCATGACGGCTATTTCACCGGTACACCCCCTGCCGACCGACTGGCCTCAGTCACCTATGAGGCATGGATGACCCTCTACAGCTGCGGCAAGGCCGACATGACCCTCGAGATCACGCTGTACGACGGCGACCGGCCGGTATATACCGAACAGCAGACATTGGTTGGACGGTAGGCGCCCGGCGGAGGCCCCGTCCTTGCGGACCGTCGGGGACGCCGGTCCCTACGGGTGTCTGACGGGAGCCTTCCCTTGCGGACGAGCAATGCTCGCCCCTACCCATTCAATTTTTCCACGGATATGTGTTCTAATTGGCCCGAGAAACCGAAGGCGTGCAGCGCCTGTTTCGAGAGTCAGACAGGAGGTCTACTATGAAAATCGATAAATCTTTACTTTCCGGCAGTCATGCCATGCTGGTGCTTTCGCTGCTCAGCGAGCGCGAGAAATACGGATACCAAATCATCACCGAGCTGGCCCTCCGCTCGGACGATACCTTTCAGATGAAGGAGGGCACCCTCTACCCCATCCTCCACGCGCTGGAGAAGGACAAATGCATCGAGGGCTTCGAGCAGACCGCCCCCACCGGCCGTGTCCGCCGCTATTACCGCATCACCCCCAAGGGTCTGGCATTGCTGGACGAAAAACAAGCCATGTGGGCCGAGTTTACCGAAAAGGTCAATGCCGTTATGAAGCCCATGACCCCCAGCGAGGTGTAGCTTTTATGCCCAAACGCTATTCCGCAAAATACAGTTGGACCAAACGGGTCGGCAGCTTTATCCTCCATCCGT
>JAFQKM010000252.1 GCA_017396925.1 Clostridia bacterium | reverse complement strand
ATTTTGTGGGGACCAAGGCCGGTGGAAGCAAAAAAGTCGGCACCCTCCAGACCGGCATATTCACGGATGCCCACCGTACGGGAGTCGCCGATCAACAGGCAGCGCGCCATGGAGGCCGGCTCGGCCGGAAGAACGGGGGCAGAAAGGGGATCTTCGGCGGGCAGGGGAACGGCTTCGGCGGGTTCAGGCGTCTCATGGGCAGGCGCTTCGGGCAGCACGGCTTTTCTGACCGGCTGCGATGTGGGCGCAGGTGGTACGGTGGGACGGTATTCGGCCTGTGGTGCATCACGGACTTCGTGGGGCGGCTCGGCCATGGTGATGGCCGGGGCAGCGGGTATGGGAAGAAACCAGCGGCAATAGCCGGCAGCTGCGGAAACAAGCAGGGCGGCCAGTAGCAGAAAGCAGAGGGGACGGTCGAGGGTGTGGCGTCGGGTCATGGGGAGGGGCTCCTTTTGGCAGTTTTTTTCTTTCTGCAGGTTAGACGGCGGTAGACGAAAAAAAGTGACAGATTTTTTGGGGGAAAAATAAAAAGTGCCGCTGCATCATGCAGAGGCACGAGGGAAAATCGATCATCTCAGAATATCCAGATCTTCGGGGACCGAGAAGAGGATCTGTTCGCCGTCGTTGACGACGATGCAGGGAACGCCGACCTGTCCCTTTTCCTTGATGGGATCAAATTCGGCACGGTGGTCGCGGTATTTGAGGAACTGCTTGAGGGGGAACATGCCGCTGGAAATGTCTACGGCGGCATACTTGATGCCGGCTTCGTCAAGGGCAGCCTTCAGGGGACCGCAATCCTTACAGTGTTCGCTGAAATAAACAATAACCTTCTTCATGGCGGAAGTCTCCTTTTATTATAATTTGGTTTATAGGAAAACTATACCATGGAGAAATGAAGGCTACAATCAAAAAACACCGTCCATTGAAAAATCAAATGGACGGTGTTGAATTTATAGATTTATCTCAGCTCGTCGAGATTTTCGGGCAGCTCGAACAGGATCTTCTCCTCGCCGCTGTCTTCCGTGACAACGATGCAGGGAAGGCCAACGCGGCCGCCGGCTTTGATGGCATCGAACTCGGGACGATAGTCACGATACTTGAGGAACTGCTTGAGGGGCAGCATGCCTGCGGAAATATCGACATAAGCGAACTTGATGTCAGCCTGGGAAAGAGCCTCTTTCACCGGGGGACAGCCGGGTCAATGCATGCTGGAATACATTACGATCTTTTTCATATCTTTTCTCCTCTTTCTATCTAAAAATATAATTTAAAATTTGACAGTTATTTATTTTTATTATAATGCCAAAAGCTGCAAATTGCAACCGTTCACCTTGACAGGTCATTCAGAGTGATGTAAAATATAAGTGATAAATAATTTAAGTCATGATGAAAGGCGGGAGACATATGTGGAGATATATTGGCAAGCGTACACTATGGCATATCGGGTTGACTGTTGCTGCCATTCTTATGGTCTGCCTGCTGTTTTATCTGCTGATGCCGGGCGGCCCGGCCCATTATGTCTTTGGAGAATAGGAGGTACCTTATGTGGAAGTATATACTGAAAAAGATTTTATGGTATGGCGCCCTGCTGCTGGGGGCCACGCTGGTGCTTTATCTGATCCTCGATCTGGCACCGGGCGATCCGGCCAAGTGTATTCTCGGTAAGCCGGTCATCTATCTCTATCCCGAGGAAGTGACCGATGTAGAGGTTCGGCTGGAGGTGGAGGGCGAGCTGACCTGCACCTATCCGGCCTATCAGGAGGGCTGGGCGGTTACGGTCCATCCCGACGGCACCTTGATCGACAGGGAAGGGAAGACCTACAGCTGCCTCTTCTGGGAGGCCGAAAGCGCAGCCGATTTTGATATGACCCGCGGCTTCTGCATCAAGGGCAGCGATACGGCGGCCTTTCTGGAAGAAAGCCTGACGGCTCTTGGCCTCAATGCCCGCGAGCGCAACGAGTTCATCATCTACTGGCTGCCCCAGATGGAGGGCAATGCCTACAACCGGATATCCTTCCAGCAGGAAGCCTATACCGACATTGCAGGTCTGGAGATCACCCCAACCCCCGACAGCCTGCTGCGTGTATTTATGGCATGGCAGCCGCTGGAACAGGAGATCGACATCGAGCCGCAGAGCTTTGTACCCTTTGCGCGCACCGGATTTACCGTGGTCGAGTGGGGCGGAACCGAGCTTCCGAAATAACGAAGGAAAGCACACATTCCACAGGGATGTGTGCTTTTTCACGGTTTATCCACAGGTTTCGAGTTATCCACAAAGGAGAACAAACTTTGAATAAAATGTGACTAAAAAGGCCGAATTTTGAATACGAAAAGTGATCTGCAAAATGAATATTCCCAAGGGGAATTGAAATTCTGCGGTATCACGGTGAAGTTGTCCACAGAATCCACAGAGTTATCCACAGGGTATCTGTCGGTTTCTGTGCAAAACAAAAGCCGCAGGCAAAGCTGCCTGCGGCTGTGTTTTTTGAAAGCTTAGTCCTTCATCAGATGGACATTTACATGGTTGTAGGTCATGCGGACGCCGTGCTTTGCAAAGCTCTCGCGGATGGCTTCCTTGAGGGCGCCGTTGACCGGCCAGTAGTTGGCATTCTTGGTCCAGACACGGACGGTGTAGCTGATGGCGCTGGGGCCGTATTCGCCGAGCAGGACGACGGGAGCGGGATCGGAAAGGATCATATCATTCTGGGCAACCGCATCCAGAATGGCGGCACGAACCTTTTCGGTAGAATCGTCGTAGGAAGCCGAAACGGTGATGTCGACGCGGCGGGTGGGCTCGGAAGAATAGTTGATGATCTTGCCCGAGCTGATCGAGCTGTTGGGAACGTGGATCAGCTTGTTGTCGACAGTTGCCAGCACGGTGTGGATGATGCCGATGTTTCTGACGGTGCCCTCCTGACCGCCGGCTTCAACATAGTCGCCGATCTTGAAGGGGTGGCTGGCCAGCAGCATGATGCCGCTTGCCAGATTGGAGAGGGAATCCTGCAGGGCCAGCGAGAAGGCCAGACCGACGACGCTGAAGAGGGCCAGCAGGGAGGTAATGTTGATGCCGAGGGCATCGCAGACGATGAGGATGATCACTACCCAGAGGATAGCGTCGACGGCCTTGAGGATGGCCTTGGAAAGCTGGGCGTCCAGCTTGGTGCGGGCAAAAGCCTTGGTGAAGATGGTCATGACGATCTTCTTGATCAGTAGGCAGACCAGCAGGGTAAGCAGCGCCGACAGAACACCGGTGAGGGTCAGGCTGCCCAGAATGCCGGCTGCCGAGGAAATGGTTGCATTGACGTCCATGATACAGAGTCTCCTTTTCTATTTTTTTATGTTTTCGACGAAAAATATTATACTGTAACTTTAGCGGCAGTACAACCGCGTTTTAAGGCGCTTCGAAGCCTAAGGGAATGTAGGCAGAAAGCAGGGCATTGACCTCAGCTTTCTGCGGCTCGGATAAGATCAGACAGTGCTTCTGTACATTGAAGCTGCCGCAGTCGGAGTGGTAATAGATCGTCTGCCCATCGTAGGTAAGGCGACAATCGGGTTCGCATTTTGTGGAATCGTTCATCCATTCTGCATTTTTCAGCAGCTCGAGCAGCCATGCGGCATCTTCGGGGAAAAGGGGGATGGGATCATCCGATTCCACCCGGGAGACAAGCAGCGCAGAAGATTCATGT
>JAFQKM010000251.1 GCA_017396925.1 Clostridia bacterium | reverse complement strand
TGAAATATTCCGTAAGCTGCCGTTCAGACTCGGTCAGAAGCGGTGTTTTTTCGGAGAGATAAAGGGACAGATCGGCAGGTTCCGTGCCGGTCAGACATACGATGGCCGCATCTTCCTGAAGGAGCCAGAGCCGGCCGATGGGGGAGAGGACAGAGAGGGAATATCGATGCATGGAGAAACCTCCGATCTGATCAGGTATAGATAGAATTATTGTATAAAATGCGGGGCAATCTGTCAAAGGGCTTTGGCTGTTCTTTACATAAAAGCCACCATCTGCTATAATAATTGTGTTTGATGCATATCATCTTTTTGCTTCCTGTTTTCATCAGGGGCAAAATCTCTACAGAAGGGGAATCGCTCCTTTATGCTGGATAAAGCCATTAAGGTATGCAGTCAGCTGATCAAGCGGTATTTTGCCAATGGTGTTGCCCGATCGTCGGCGCAGTTGGCTTATTTTCTGTTTTTCTCGTTTTTTCCGCTGATCATTCTGGCCAATACCATCATCAGCCGTTTCAATGTGGATATTCTTTATATCCTGTCAAAGTTTGAGAATATCTTTCCGGCCGAGATCATCGGCATTGTCACCGATTATCTGACCTATATCGGCAATGTTGATGCGCCCTATATCTTTTTCATCGGCCTGTTCATGACCCTGTACGCCATGACCCGCGCACTCAATTCACTTCTGACCTCGGTGCGTCAGGCGTATGCCATCCGCAAAGCCGGTATTGTCAATTATATGACGGCAGCAATCTTTTCGGCCCTTTTGCTGGTGTCGGTTTTTGCCCTGAGTCTGCTTGTGATGGGCAGTGAGCTGGCAGTTGATGTATTGCGGAACTATCTGGCCATTCCCGATGGGATCATTGCACTTCTGCGTCTGCTCAAGTATGTTCTGCTGCCGGCCTATATCTTTTTTGTGCTGGCCGGATTCTATTATCTGGTGCCCAGCGGCCGATATCCCTTTGTCAAAGCCATCCCCGGTGCGGTGTTTGCCGGCATGGGTATCACGCTGATCACAACGCTTTTTTCCTATTACGTCTCCAATTTCTCCAATTATTCGCTCATCTACGGTTCGCTGACGGCTGTCATGGTTCTGATGATCTGGCTTCAGCTGGTCTCGACCATGCTCATTCTGGGCGGCGAACTCAACGATATCCTGATCGATATGGATCGGGAACTGCTTTACCGAAGAAACAAAAATCAATAAACCAGAAATATAAACCGCAGGAGGATAATAATATGGCAAAAATCGGCATTAACGCGGCTTTCCTGGATGAAGGCCTGAAGGCGCGCATCAACGCGGCAACATCGGCTTACGGTCATGAGGTCGTATATTTTGAAAACGACGAAGAAGCCCTGCAGGGCAGCGACGGCTGCGAGATCCTGTTTGGCAATTTCAAGCCTGAGGCCATCACAGCCGACAAGGCACTGAAGTGGCTCCATTGCTCTTTTGCGGGTGTGGACAAGTTTACCAGCGATGATATTTATGCCAATCCCGATGTCATTGTCACAAATTCGGCCGGCGGCTATGGCGTCACCATCGCCGAGCATATGATCTGCGTTGCGCTGATGATGATGCGCCGTATGCCCGAGTATATGGCACAGACAGCCAAGCATGGCTGGGGCATCATCGGTGAGATCGACTCCATCATGCGCTCCACCATCACCATCGTCGGTATGGGCGACATCGGCACCAACTTCGCCCGCCGTGCCAAGGCCATGGGTGCATCCTGCATCCGCGGCGTCCGCAGAACCAAGAAGCCCGGTGATGCGGCTTATGATGAAGTTTATACCATCGACCAGCTGGATGAAGCCATTCAGGGCGCCGACATCGTGGCCCTCTGTGTACCCGGCACAGACGCTACCACCCATCTGATCGATGCACATCGCCTGAGCCTGATGAAGGACGGCGCTTATCTGATCAATGTCGGCCGCGGCTGGGCAGTCGATCAGCCTGCACTGATCCAGGCCCTCGAGTCGGGCAAGCTGCGCGGTGCGGCCCTCGACGTTGTCGTTCCCGAGCCTCTGCCCGTTGACGATGCACTCTGGAATGCACCCAATGTGCTGATCACACCCCATGTTTCGGGCAATATGACCCTGGATGTCACCCGCGATCTGGTTGTCGATATGTTCTGCGAGAACATTGCACATTATTCCAAGGGTGAACCTCTGCGCAATCTGGTCGACCGCAAGGCCGGCTATTAAGGCTTTTTATCTGTATCATTTCCGGGGCCTGTGCGATGCACGGGCCCTTTTTATCCAAAATCCCGGAGGAAAACATATATGAACGAAGAAAAAGAGCTGGGCGGCAGTTTCTTCCGCTGCCCGCTTTACGATGAAGACATCAGCAAGGAGGACTGTGATTCCACCGTTCAGCTGATCAAAAATGGCCGTGTACCCCGCGGCGGCGAGGGAGAGTGGCTGACCGAAAAGGATGTCACCGAACGCAGCGCCATCTGCCTCAAATGTCCGCACAATGAGAATATGCTGTTTGAGCGTGCGCTCAACCATGTTATTGCCTGCCAGAGCGGGCAGATCCAGTGGGGAACCGGACGTCCGGCAGTGCTTCTGGCGCTGGAGGCCCTGCAGGTGCTGCAGAGTATGCGTGCAGATGTTCCTCTGCTGATCGGCGGCCTGATGTACAGTGGCGATGTCGGAACCGAAGAGATCGAGGATCTGTTTGGCACCGAGATCCTGCAGCTGGTGGCGCCCTATGATCTGGCGCCCGAAGAAGACCACCTCAAGGCGTGGGAGGCTTCGCAGAAGGCCATCCGTGAGAGCGATCATCGCCATAAGCTGATCGTTCTGGCCGATCTTGTGGCGGCTTTGCGTGCCCTGTGGCGTGATGTCGAAGAACTGGGCGATGCAGTATGGGAGCGCTTTCAGTTCCCCATGGAAGATCTGTCCTGGTATTACAGCGGCCTGATGGATGCCCTGCTCGATCTGGAACAGGACGAGGCCGCAAAGCCGGTCTATTGGGAGGCTTCGGCCCTCTTCAAGGATATCTTTGTATCCTACTGGGGTGATTTCGAGCGCGGTGTCCTTTATGAAGCACCGGAGGGCCTCGAGGTATTTGGTCTGACCAAGGATGAATGCCGCTGGATGCCCATAAACGAACTGCCCAAGGAACTGCAGGAGGTTTCACCCGATGCCATTCCCATGCGCCGCTGGGATGTCGAGGAGATCCTTGATCTGTGGCTCAGTGAAAAGGACAAAGCACAGCGATAGTTTTTATTCCATTTTGGAATGAAATAGAATCTCTTCAGGAAAGGAGCATGCGTTATGTATAGATGTAATTGTACAGCGGAGATTGCAGCAAAGCGGGAGGGCTCTGCCAACTAAGCTTTGCAGAAGATCCTCCCATAGGCTTTGACTTGATCAAATCTCAGGAGGATATAAAAATTGAATACAAATCTGAAAGATTTCGGCTTCGACAGCCGTTTTGAAGCTTTTGCTGCTGAATATCCCCAGTGGATGCCTGCAAGGGTTCTGATTCAGGAAAAGGGTCTTTATACCGTTGTGTCAGAAAGCGGCGAAGGTTGGGCCGAGGTTTCCGGCCGTTTCCGTTTTGAGGCAGAAAAGGGGACCGAC
>JAFQKM010000250.1 GCA_017396925.1 Clostridia bacterium | reverse complement strand
CTATATCCTGGCCAGCGCTGCGCTGCCCGGCTTCCAGAAGGTATCGATGGGCAAGAAGTTCTTCCTCGACGGTGCGTTTTACGACAACTGCCCGGTCAATATGCTCTTCGACAAGGGCTGCGATAAGGTCATTGCCGTCCGCACCCATGCCGTCGGCATTATCCGTCACGACGAAGAGGATGCACGCATCATCACCATTTCGCCCAGCGAAGAGTTGGGATCAACCCTGCGCTTCTCGCCCGAGCAGGCAAGGCACAACATCGAGCTGGGCTATTACGACGGCATGCGTGTCCTGCGTAAGCTGGGCGGCCGCCATTATTATCTGACCGATACAGCCCACGGTCTGGGCGAGCGCCTGTGGAAGGTATCCGACGAGACCATTGTGACCATTGCCAAGTCACTCCATCTGGGCACCAAGCTGGCCTCCAAACGCCTGCTTTTCGAGCGCATCCTACCCCTGCTCTTCGACATGCTCGATCTGGAGAAGGGCGATGATTACGACGACTTTATTCTGGCTCTCATCGAATACCGTGCCAAGCGCTGTGGCATCGAGCGCCTGCAGTTCTATACCGCCAATTCGCTGCTCGACCTGGCTGTGGCCGGTACGCCTGTCGGCCGTGCCCGCGCCATCGACCGCATCATCGACCAGCTGCTCTGTGAACTGATCAAATAAAAAAACAGCCTGTCTGCATCACGCAGACAGGCTGTGATTTTTTATAAAGATGTTATGCGATCAGGCCGAGATCGATCTTCCAAAGCAGGATACGCAGGGCCGATTCCTCAATGCGTTCTTCGGCAATACGGCCCGACTGAACGGCCTCGATAACGGCAGGCACCTGGATCTCAAACTCGGTGACACAGAGCAGGTCGTTGCCGGCCTCGACGGCACGGACGGCAGCTTCGCCGATGTCCATAGAGGTGCGGATGGCATCCATATAGAGGTCATCGGTGACGATAACGCCATCGAAGCTCAGTTCCTCACGCAGGATCTGATGGACGGCAGGGGAGAGGGAAGCCGGATTGTCGGCATCCATGCTTTTGACAATGTTGTGGCAGACCAGAATGGCATCGGCGCCGGCCTTGATGCCCTCCTTAAAGGGCAGGAAGTCGGAAGCATAGAAGGTTTCCAGCGGACGCTCGTCATAGGTGACGGCTGTGTGGCTGTCCTGCGCGTTGCCATAGCCGGGGAAGTGCTTGAGCACGCTGCCCATGCCCTCGGCCTCCATGACGGTGGTGACGTTGTAGACATACTTGCCGGTCTCGGTGGCGTCCTGTGCAAAGGAGCGCTTATACATAAAGGCGTTGGGATCGGTGGTGATATCGGCAACCGGCGCCATGTTGACGTTGATGCCAAAGGAGGCCAGCAGGCGGCTCTTGTCGGCAGCATCGGTTTGGATCAGGTCGAAGCCGCCTTCCTTATAGAGGGCCTGAGGCGACTTGAAGGGGATCGAGCGATACTGGCTGTAGCGGCTGACACGGTTGACCGTGCCGCCCTCTTCGTCGACGGCGATCAGCATGGGGGTTTTGGCAGCTGCCTGATAGGAGGCAATATCAGCGGCGGCCTGGTCGCGGGTCTTGTCTTTAAAATCCTGGCCGAAGAGGATATAGCCGCCGAGGGCATAATCTGCAGCCTTCTGTGCGGCCGATTCGGCAGGGCAGCGGGCCAGGAAGAGCTGGCCGACCTTTTCCTCGAGGGTCATGCCGGCAAGGAGATCCATGGCCTTCTGCTCTTCGGGCGACAGCACGACTTCCGGTTCGTCGGGAACTTCGGGTTCGGCAGGCGGCTCGGGCGTGGGGGTCTGTTCCTCGGCTGCCGGAGGATCACTTTCGGGCACTTGAGGGACTTCAACCTTGCCGACTTCGGCACAGCCGCCCAGCAGCAGAATGGCCAGCAGCAGGGGGATGAGTTTGTTCAGTTTCATATTTTCCTCTTGAGGGTCAAATCGCCGCAGCAGAACGCTGCGGCGATTCGATATGTGTGAAAACTTATGTATAGCTTTTATGGATCTGTTTTTGCACGGACATGTGCCGGGCAAAAACACGATAACTCGCGTGCATCCTCGCAAGGATACCGCGAAGCCGGCACGCAGGCCGGAACCCGTATGGGACGCAGAAACCAACGCAGTGTTTCTGCGCCCAGTCTTTTACTGGTTGCCCTTTGTCTGGAAGTGGCTCATATCGCCATACAGCTTCTTGAGCAGAGCGAACTCTTCCTCATCATAGAAGGAGCACTGGCCGCGTGTGAAGTTCTTGGCGACCTCGATGACGAAGCGGCCGGTGACCTCAACGTCGATCAGGTGTGTAGCGCCGGTAGCGCAGCCGGCAACAGGTGTTTCTGTTGTGATGGCAACGCCGACAACGGGAGCCTTTGTGGCAACTGCAGGCTGCAAAATGCTGTTCATGTGGTAAACGCCGTTGCCGTAGGGGGTGATGTCCTGCAGGGACAGGGGGAAGACATGGGCAGGCTGGCCTGTGACGGTCTGCATGATCTCGACCAGATCGTCGGCTGCCTTCAGGATGTAGCCTTCCTTGACGGGGCAGGAGATGGCAAATCCGCGCTTGCAGATGATCTTGTTG
>JAFQKM010000249.1 GCA_017396925.1 Clostridia bacterium | reverse complement strand
TGTTCTGACCGTCTGCAGCACGGTCTTTTCGGTACAGGGCCCCAAGATCCTGGGCGACGCCACCACCGAGGTCTATGCCGGTGTTATGCGCAAGGCAGCCGGGCAGGGCGGCGTCGATTTCGAGGCGCTGGGCCGCATCATCCTGATACTCTGCGCCCTCTACGGCGCAGGCGCCCTGTTTGCCTTTTTTCAGAGCTTTATCATGAACGGCATCACCCAGCGCATCGGCTTTAACCTGCGCAACGACATCAATGCCAAGCTGCACCGCCTGCCCATGGGCTATTTCGACACCCGCACCAACGGCGAGGTGCTGAGCTATATCACCAACGACGTCGATACGGTCACCCAGGGCGTTGCCCAGAGCGTCACCCAGATCATCAGCGCGGTGGCCACCCTCTTCGGCGTTCTTTATATGATGCTGACCATCAGCATCCCCATGACCGTGGTCATCCTGTGCTTTGTTCCCCTGTCGGGCATCTTTGCCATGCAGATCATGAAGCGCACCCAGCCCCTGTTCAAGGCCCGCCAGGCCGTACTGGCCGAGGTCAACGGCATTGTTGAAGAGAGCTATGGCGGCCATACCGTCCTTAAGGCCTTCAACCACGAAGACGATTCCATTGCCCAGTTTGCCGCCGAAAACGAGAAGCTCTATCAGGCTTCCCGCAAGAGTGAGTTTCTGGGCGGCATGATGCACCCCATGATGGACCTGATGAGCAACCTGACCTATGTTATGGTGGCCATTTTCGGCGCATGGCTGGCCTCGCTGGGGGCCATCACGGTGGGCAATATCCAGTCGATGCTCACCTATTCCCGCCGTTTCAGCCAGCCCATCAATCAGGTGGCCCGCATCAGCAATATGCTGCAATCGACCATGGCGGCTGCCGAGCGTGTCTTTGCCCTGCTGGACGAAACCGAAGAGCCCGACATCGATCATTCGGCGGTTGACCCCGACACCGTCGAGGGCTGCGTCACCTTCGAGCATGTCCGGTTCGGCTATGACCCCGAAAAAATCATCATCCACGATCTGAGCGCCACTGCCGAGAAGGGACGCACCATCGCCATCGTCGGCCCCACCGGCGCCGGCAAGACCACCATTGTCAAGCTGCTCATGCGTTTCTATGACGTACAGGGCGGCGCCATCCGGATCGACGGCACCGATATCCGCGATTTCAAGCGTTCCGACCTGCGTTCGGTCTTTGGCATGGTTCTGCAGGATACATGGCTCTTCAGCGGCACCATCCGCGAGAACATCCGCTATGGCCGCCCCGAGGCCGATGACGAGGCCGTCTATGCCGCCGCCCGTGCGGCCCGCGCCGACCACTTCATCCGTGCCCTGCCTGAGGGCTATGATACCGTCCTCAACGAGGAGGCCACCAATATTTCGCAGGGCCAGAAGCAGCTGCTGACCATTGCCCGCGCCATTCTGGCCGACCCCGAGATCCTCATTCTCGACGAGGCCACCTCCAGCGTCGATACCCGTACCGAGATCCAGATCCAGAAGGCCATGGACACCCTCATGGAGGGCCGCACCAGCTTCATCATCGCCCACCGCCTGTCGACCATCCGCGGCGCCGATCTGATCCTGGTCATGCGCGACGGCGATATCGTCGAGCAGGGCAACCACGAGACCCTGCTGCAGAAGGGCGGTTTCTATGCCGACCTCTACAATGCCCAGTTTGAAAACGCCGCCGATAATTAAAGATTTTCTGCAGATAAGGCCGCCCATTCGGGCGGCCTTATTGCATTTTTGACGCTGCGAAATTATAATAAAAACATATTTCTGCCCGAAAGGATGCTGCCCTATGCGCATAGATTATAAAAAACTGACCGACCACTGTGCCGCCCTTCTGGAACATGCCGGCGCCTGCCCCGAGCATGCCCGCATCACGGCCGAAGGTCTGGTGGAAGCCGACCTCTGCGGCGTCGAGACCCATGGCGTCAGCCGTATGGAGGTCTATCTCAGGCGTCTGGAGGCCGGTGCTGTACTGGGCGAGGGCGTATTTACTGTTGTTAAGGAATATGCCGGTGCGGCCCTCTGCGACGGCGGCGGTGCGCTGGGACAGGTGACGGCGCGCAAGGCCATGGAGCTGGCCTGCGACAAGGCCAGAACCGCCGGCTGCTATACAGTATTCGTCCGCAATTCCTCTCACTATGGCATGGCGGCCATCTATGCCCGTATGGCGGCCGAACGCGGGCTGGTGGGCATCACTGCCACCAATGCACCCCCGGCGCTGGCGCCATGGGGCAGCCATGAAGCTTACTTTGGCCCCAATCCGCTGGCCATCGCCGTCCCCGGCAGAAATGGCACGGCCTTCTGCCTCGATATGGCCCCCAGTATTATTCCTCGCGGCAAGCTGATGCTGGCCATTCAGAAGGGTGAATCGATCCCCGAGGGCTGGGCGGTCGATAAAGAGGGCAATCCCACTACCGATCCCAAACTGGCCTGGGAGGGCACATTGCTGCCCATCGGCGGCCCCAAGGGCGCCGGCCTGACCATGAGCCTCGATGTGCTCTGCGGCCTGATCCCCGGCGCGGCCTTCGGCCCCCACATCGGCAACCTCTTCAACAATATGAGCCGTACACAGGATGTGGGCCATGTTTTCACCGTCATCGATCCCGAACTGTTCACCGGCCGGGAGGCCTTTGTCGGGCAGGTCGAACAGATGCTGGCCGAGATCAGGGCTCTGCCCAGAAATCCCGGCGTCGAACAGATCTATGCCCCCGGCGAGATCGAGCTGGGCCGCATGGCTGAGCGGAAACAGAAGGGCATCGAGCTGGCCCGGAATACCTATGACTTCCTGATCGCCAAGGCGCAGGAATACGGCGTAAAGGAGCGCATTTAAACTATGGCTGATTATACAAAACTGCTGGAAGGAGCCTTTAAGATCGTCCTCAGCAAGGGCGACGACGCTTTCCGCAAGATCGTTATCAATAAAAAGTCGGGCAAGACCGGCGACTATTTCCAGGCCGAGAAGTATACCGACAAGCAGGTTTTCCATGAGAATATCTCCATGGAGGAACTGGAAGCCTATGTGGCCGCCCTCATTCCCGGTGCATTCAAGCAGGCCGACGCCTTCTCCGAGGGACGCTGCCGCACCCTGCGCGTTTCCAAAAAGGGCAAGGAGAGCCTGAGCGAGAGCAAAAATGAGCAGGCCAAGAAGGCCGAGAGCCACAACCGCACAAAGAACTACCTGCTGCCCGAGGGCACCGTCATCCCGCCGCTGGTCGATCTGGGCGTATTCACCCCCGAAGGCCGCGTTGCCGCCAAGATGCAGGACAAATACCGCCAGATCAACCGCTTTATCGAGATGGTCGACGATGCCGTCCGCCAGCATGGCCGTAAAGATATCACCATCATCGACTTCGGCTGCGGCAAGTCCTATCTGACCTTCATCCTCTATTATTACCTCACCGAAGTCCGCGGCCTGACTCCCACCGTCATCGGCCTCGACCTCAAGGCCGACGTCATTGCCGAATGCAATCTGACCGCCTTCAAGTATGGTTATACCGGCCTGCGCTTCGAGCTGGGCGACATCGCCGGCTATACCCCCGAAAAGGCCCCCGATATGGTCATCTCCCTCCATGCCTGCGACACGGCCACCGACCACGCCATCTACAATGCCGTCAAGTGGGGCACCAAGATGATCTTCTCGGTCCCCTGCTGCCAGCACGAGCTGAACGGCCAGATCCGGTCGGACAAGCTGTCGGCCCTGACCCGCTACGGCATCATCAAGGAGCGCACCGCCGCCCTGATGACCGACGCCATCCGCGGCTGCCTGCTGGAGAGCGTCGGCTATAAGACCGCCCTGCTGGAGTTTGTCGATATGGCCCACTCCCCCAAGAACATCCTCATCCGCGCCTATAAATCCAATACCCCCGAGGACAAGCGCAAGGCCGCCCTGCAGGAGGCCCTCAACCTGATGGAGGAGTTCCATCTCTCCCCCACCCTGCACAAGCTGCTCTATTGGAAAAAGATCGGTCTGAAATAAGACATTGTACTTATAGAGATAAAAGAAAAGAGTCTGGTACTGAAAGGAGAATTACCATGGTATTTGGTACATGTTTTGAATGTAATATTGAGATGAACAGTGAAACCAAACGAGGAGTGCTTTATCTAAAGTGTCCCATTTGTGGCAGAAGAATGAAAGCAGATGATTGGTGGCCGGAGTATTATGCCATGGATGCAGAGCAAAGTGAACGTTTGCCTATTGATGAAGCGGCTTTGATTTGGAAATCACATGGCAAAGATGAAGATTATATGTTTGGCTATACTGAAGAAGAGTTAGAATCGGTATAAAACAAAAAACACTCCACAGCCTGTGGAGTGTTTTTTCATGCTTAAATCAATTTTACCGCACTTCTCGTCTGTCCCAAATGGCAGGCCATTCGGGGACCCCGTTGATTACATAGATTTCCGGCAAATGAATTGCCTGGAAATCGACACCGAAAGGTCGGCGCGGCGCAGAAGCGCCGTGAAGGCATCCGATCAGCGTACTTCTCGTCTGCCTTCGATGGCCATCGACAGGGTCTTCTGGTCGGAAAACTCCAGATGACCGCCCACCGGCATGCCGTAGGCCAGGCGGGTGATACGCAGGCCGAAGGGCTTGAGCAGTCGGGCGATATACATGGCTGTGGTCTCGCCTTCGGTGTCGGGGTTGGTGGCCAGGATGATCTCCTGGGTCTCCTCCAGCGCGGCGCGCTCCAGCAGCTCGCGGATATGGATATCCTCGGGGCCGATGCCGCTGAGGGGAGAGATAACGCCGTGGAGCACATGGTAGAGGCCGTGATACTCACGGGTGCGCTCGATGGCGATCAGATCCTTGGGATCGGTGACGACGCAGATGGTCGAGCGGTCGCGGGTCTCGTCCGAACAGATGGGGCACTTGTCCCCTTCGGTCAGGTTCATGCAGACCGAGCAGGTCTTGATGGCCGTCTTGGCATCCAGGATGGCATGGGCAAAGGCTTCGGCATCGGCCTTATCCATCGACAGGACGTGAAAAGCCAGACGCTGGGCCGATTTGTGGCCGACGCCGGGCAGGCGCTCGAACTGCTCGATCAGCTTTTCCAGGGGCGGCGCGTAATGCTTCATAGGGCGATTGCCTTAGAAGGGCAGGTTCATACCGCCGGTCAGCTTCTGCATCTCGCGGTTGGTGGTCTCTTCGCACTGGGTCATAGCTTCATTGACGGCGGCCATGATCAGGTCAGACAGCATCTCGATATCATCGGGATCGACAACTTCGGGCTTGATTTCGAGGTTCTTGACGATCTTGCCGCAGACGGTGGCCTTAACGGCGCCGCCGCCGGCGCTGGCGACAAACTCGCGGGTCTCCAGCTCGGCCTGCAGCTTGGCCATATCGTTCTGCAGCTTCTGGGCCTGCTTCATCATAGCGTTCATGTTAAATCCACCGGGCATTCTTCCGGGCTTCATAGGGATACACTCTCCTTTGGGTTGTTTTTATTTTAAAAAATTATTATCTTACTTTACATTGACCGGCACGCCCAGATCCCTGGCGCGGGCGCGGATGGTCTCGAGGGGGTCTTCCTTCTGCTTGGGCAGCTGTTTGCCCACCTTGGCAAAGGCATAACCGGCCGCCTTGCCGGCTTCGTCGATCAGCGCCATCACATCGGGCTTGCCGATAAAGATGAGGCCCTCTTCGGGCACCTCGATATAGATGCCGCCATCCTGCTCGCGGGTCTGTGCCATGCCCAGATAAACGCGGACTGCCGAACTGATCTTGCCGTCGAGGTTGCGGCGCAGCACATCGTAGTTGCCGGTGTTCTGGGCTTTGGGGGCTTCATACTCGTTGCGGACGGGGGCCGATTCGGGTGTGCGGCGGGGTGCAGGTTCGGGCGCCGGTGCATAGGTCGGCTGGGGGATGGGGGCGCTTTCGACCGGCATATCAAAGACCGGCACGGCATCCTGCGGCGGAATATCGCTGTCGTCCCAGGGGGGCAACCCGTCATCGTCCATGGGGGCTGCCTTGGAAACCGGCTGGGGTGCAGGCTGGGGT
>JAFQKM010000248.1 GCA_017396925.1 Clostridia bacterium | reverse complement strand
GGAGTATAAGGACGTCGAGCCCTCCGACGAGGGCCTGCAGTGGACCCGCATCAGCGGCTTTATTCTGATCGCCGCCGGACTGTATTTCTTCTGGCAGGGCATCAACGGGCCGATGTAAGGAGGCCGATCCCTTTATGGGCTGTTTGCAGCCTTTATAAAAACAAAAAAACTCCGGACATGCGCCGGAGTTTTTTTATCGTTATTGGGAATTGGCCCGAGAAACCGAAGGCGCTTTGCGCCTGTTTCGAGGGTCAGACTACCTTAATGGATGTGGATGTGGCGGTCGTCTGACGGGGGCCGCCTCATACGGACCGTCGGGGACGCCGGTCCCTACGGGGGGGGGCTGCCTATGTGGTTTGGCATCCTGTAGGGGACGCAGACCACTGCGTCCCGCGGGCCGATGTAAGGAGGCCGATCCCTTTATGGGCTGCTTGCAGCCTTTATAAAAACAAAAAAACTCCGGACATGCGCCGGAGTTTTTTTATCGTTATTGGGAATTGGCCCGAGAAACCGAAGGCGCTTTTGCGCCTGTTTCGAGGGTCAGACTACCTTAGTGGATGCGGATCTCGCGGACCTTCTTGCCGCAGAAGTGGATGGCCGCCTTGGCCAGCTCGACGGTGGCGTCGATGCAGGGATCCTGAATATCCAGCCATTCGAAGGCCAGGGGGATCTCGGTGCAGCCAAGGATGAAGATGTCGGCGCCCTTCTGGCGCAGATGGTCGAGCAGCAGCTCGAAGCTGCCCTTGTCGGGCACGCGGCCGGCCTTGACGTCGGTGATGGCCGCCATATAGAGCAGCTGATAGTCGTCGTCGGGCAGGATGAGGTCGAAGCCGTAGCGCTTGACCATTTCGGTGTAGATGCCGGTACGGGCGGTGGCCGAGGTGGCCAGCAGGCCGGGATGGCTGCCCTTGGGCAGGGCCTGTGCGGCGGCCTCGATCAGATTGAGGAAGGGCACCGAGACCGAAGCGGCCAGCTGGTCGTAGTAGTAGTGGGCTGTGTTGCAGGGCATAACGATGCAGTCGGCGCCCATTTCCTCCAGCTTTTTGGCCGATTCCAGCATATAGGGCAGGGGATCCTCGCCGCCGAACAGGATGGCCTGGGTGCGGTCGGGGATGCGGGTGTTGTTGTCGACGTAAATGCGGATGTGTTCGTTGTCGCGGTCGGCCTTGGTCAGGCTGACGATCTTGGTAAAGAGGTCGGCAGTGGCTGCAGGGCCCATGCCGCCCAGGATACCGATGGTTTTTTCTTTATCCATGATGTGTGCAGCTCCCTTGGCAGTTCTTATTTCTTATAGACGATTTCGCCGTTCTTGACGGTCATCTGGCAGACGGTGATGTTGTCGATGTCCTCGGTGGGGTCCTTCCTGAAGATGGCGAAGTGGGCCTTCTTGCCGACCTCGATGGAGCCGAGGGACTTCTCGACGCCCATCAGCCTGGCCGAATTGATGGTGGCCGTTTCGATGGCTTCCATGGGGGTCAGGCCGCTCTTGACCATCAGCACCAGCTCGTTGGGTGTGCCGTTGTGGGGATTGTAGGGGGTACCTGCATCGGTGCCGCAGGCGCACTTGACGCCGGCCTTGTAGGCCTTCTGGAAGGAGGCGAAATGGTGGTCGTGGACGATCTCGGTCTTGCGGACGGCATATTCGGGAACACCGCCGGCAATGCCGTACTTGAGGATGAAGTGGGGGGCGCACAGGGTGGGAACCAGCCAGCTGCCCTGCTTAAGCATGGTGTCGATGGCTTCGTCGTCGAGGTAGATGCCGTGCTCGATGCAGTCGATGCCGGCGGCAAGGGCATTCTTGATGCCGGTGTTGCCCTGGGCATGGGTGCAGGTCAGGGCGCCCTTCTTGTGGGCTTCTTCGACGATGGCGGCCATCTCGGCGGTGGTCAGCTGTTCGGCACCCGGCTCGACGCCCTTGGTCATAACGCCGCCGGTGGCCATGACCTTGATCCAGTCGGCGCCGGCGCGCAGCATTTCGCGTGCGGCCTTGCGGCATTCGTCGGGACCGTCGGCCTGACGGCCTGTAGCCCAGCCGTGACCGCCGGTCATGCAGATGCAGCGGCCCGAAACCTGCATATCGGGGCCCTGGATCTGGCCTGAGGCGACGGCGTCGCGCAGCTCGATGTCGATGAAGTTGGCCGAGCCGACGTCGCGGATGTAGGTGACGCCCGACGACAGGTGCAGGGCCAGGTTGTTCATGGCCTGAATGGTCAGGGCAGCGTCGCTCTTGGGCTTGTCCTTGCGGGGATCGGGCTCGGAGGTGATGTGAACATGGCAGTTGAAGAGGCCGGGCAGAACGGTCATGCCCTTGAGGTCGACCGTCTTGATATTCTTGGGAACATCCAGATCCTTACCGACGGCGGCGATCATGCCGTCTTCGACCAGAATGTCGGCTTCCTTGACCTGCTTTGCGATGATGTCGAGAACCTTACCGTTTTTGAATAACTTTTTCATAAGATATCAGCTCCTTTGAAACATATTGGAAGAGAGGGATGCTTGATGGGGGAGGAGTGGGTTGGCATTAGGCTGGGTGCCATACCGGATGTGCTGTGCTTCCGTCGGATAGGTGTAGGGACGGTCATCGGCCGTCCGCCTGCCGATCAATGTAGCTGTGCTTTTGTCGGACGGCAACACTTCCCTTCTCCATGTCATCCTGAGCAAGAGCCGTAGGCTCGCCGTCGAAGGATCTTTCTTGCAGGCTTCCCATGCGCGCAAAAGATTCCTCGACAGGCTCGGAATGACAGGGTAGAGGGATGTTGGGATGGTTTGACGGTTGTGCGGTGCAAATGGTTGGCCATCTGCGGACGCGCACTGCGCGTCCCTACAGTGCCTTCTTCTCACAGGGCGTTTTCAAACCCGGATCTTTACTTTCTCTTGGGGAGGATCTCCAGCCAGTAGCCGTCGGGGTCTTCGATGAAATAGATGCCCATCTTGGGGTTTTCGAAGCAGATGCAGCCCATTTCCTTGTGCTTCTGATAAGCGCCTTCGAAGTCTTCGGTGACAAAGGCCAGGTGCATCTCGTTGTCGCCCAGATCATAATGATCCTTTTCCCAGTCGCGCAGCCATGTCAGCTCGAGCAGGAAGTGGGTCTGGCCGTCGCCCAGATAGGTGATGATAAAGCTGCCGTCGTCGGCTTCCTTGCTGCGGACCGGCTTGAGGCCCAGTGCCTCGTCGTAGAACTTGAGGGATTTTTCCAGGTTGGCTACATTGAAATTGTAGTGTGCGAATGCGTACTGCATAATGTCAGCTCCTTTTATGTAATGTAATAAAAAATATCTGAAAATAAAGACTTATGGCGCCATAGGTACCGGGATGGGCTCTGCCGCCCCAAACCCCAAAGATCGCAGATCGTTCTGCGGAACGATAGGGGCTCCGCCCATGCGATCTTTCGGGTGGAAACCGCGTTTCCCCCGAAGGCCCCCTTCCGCTCTCCGAGGGGATGTTTGACGGAAGCATGGTGCTGATGGGTTGGCACTGTAGGGACGGCCATTGGCCGTCCG
>JAFQKM010000247.1 GCA_017396925.1 Clostridia bacterium | reverse complement strand
TTGAAAAGTGAGGGCAATGGCCCTTGTGGGCCGCAGCTTGCTGCGGCCTTTTCTTTTAAATCTGACAGAAATAAGAAAGGGGAGAACCATCTGGTGAAAGTCACGCACACCTATGATCATTTCTATCTCTGGCACGAGATCGAGGCCATCCTCAAGGGATATGAAGCCGACCATCCCGAGCTGACCACCCTGACTTCGCTGGGCAAGACCGCCGAAGGCCGCGATATCTGGGCCATCGCCGTCACCGACAGCGCCACCGGTCTGCATCACGAAAAGCCTGCCTACTGTGTCGACGCCAATATCCACGCCGGCGAGGTCACCGGCTCGATGTGCGCCATGTATCTGCTGGACAGCCTCTATACCAACTGCGACGAGCCCGAAATCCGCAAGCTGCTGCAGCAGTATACCTTCTATGTTGTTCCCCGCATCAGCCCCGACGGTTCGGAAACCTATCTGACCACGCCTGAGATGCTGCGCTCGGTCAACAAGATGTATCCCTTCGATGATCTGCAGCCCGGTGTTCAGCCCATGGATCTGGATGGTGACGGCGTTATCCGCCGTATGCGCGTCAAGTCTCCCTACGGCGTATGGAAGGTCTCGCAGGAGGATCCCCGCCTGATGGTCAGACGCAGCCCCGATGATACCGAAGGCGATTTCTATAATGTCTTCAACGAAGGCATGGTCGAGGATTTCGATGGCGTATGGGTCAAGCAGGCGCCCAATAAGTGGGGCAACGACTTCAACCGCAACTTCCCCTTCGCCTGGGAACCCGAGATCCGTCAGGCCGGCGCCGGCAGATATCCGCTGATCCACGACGAGACCAAGATCATGGCCGACTTTATCGTCGAGCATAAGAATATCTGCTGTATCCTCAATATGCACACCATGGGCGGCTTCTACCTCTATCCGCCCGGATTCAAGTCGGGCAAGGAGGCCTTCAAGGCCGACATGGACCTCTATAAGGCGCTGGGCAAGATGGGCACCGAAGAGAGCGGTTATCCCGCCATCAATGTCCGTGACGAATATGTTGTTGCAGGTTCCGGCCCCATCCGCGGTCTGTTTGATGATTTCAACCATTTCGCCATGGGCCTGATCAACTTTACCATCGAATGCTGGGACCTCTATCCCAGAGTCGGCGTTCCTCATGAAATGCCGCCCAAAGAAAAGAGCGACGATGCCCAGTATGACCAGATGAAGAAGGTCTATCAGTGGGCCGACGAGAATCTGGGCCCCGAGGCCATCAAGCCCTGGACCGAGTTTGATCATCCCCAGCTGGGTAAGGTCGAGATCGGCGGATACGATTATAAGACCCTCGTCCAGAACTGCCCGCCCAAGTTCCTCCGCCAGGAGGTCGAAAAGCATGGCCGTTTCATGCTTCGTGAGGCCAAGGCAATGCCCCGTCTGGAAGTCCGCAATGTAAAGACCACGCCCATGGGCGACGCCGTCAAGGTTGAGGCCTGTGTCTACAATCCTGCCTTCCTGCCTACTTATGTCACCAAGGAAGCGCTGCACCTTAAGATCGTCGGCCAGCTGGAGGCATCTCTTTGCGGCGCCGAAGAGATCCTCGAGGGCAAGCAGACCCAGCAGATCGGTCAGCTGGAGGGCTACAGCGGCATCCGTGCTGCCTCCTATATGGGCGGCCAGACCAGTATGATGGGCGATCCCTGCGAGAAGAAGGTCTCGTGGATCGTCAAGGCTGCACCCGGCACCGAACTGACCGTTTCCTTCAAGCATCCCCGTGCCGGCAAGGCCGTGGCCAAAGTAACACTGTAAAACTGTTTTTTCTGTTTTTCAAAGCCCCTGCTTCGGCAGGGGCTTTTTTATGCAAACAACCTTCCAAAAAATATATTTTTATCAAAAAGCCCCCGTTGCTTTTTCACAGCATTTGGGGTAAGATAAGGCTGAAATAAATTTAAACCAAGACAGGAGGCCGGCAATATATGCTGGATTTTAAACCGCTTGAACTGACCGATCAGAAAGCCATCACCCCTTATCTGACTGCCGACGGCGCCATCATGAGCGACCGTACCTTTGCATCCCTCTATATCTGGCGCGAGCTTTACGGCGTACAGATCTGCCTGAAGGATGGCCTGCTTTATTTTCTCTCAAACGACTATAGCGGCCGCCGCACCTATTATATGCCCCTCTGCCTGAACGGCAGCTGCGACCTCCCCCACGCAATGGAAGAGATCGAGGCCGATGCGGCCGGATACGATCAGCCCTGGCAGGTGGTTCTGGTCACTGCACAGGGTAAAGAGATCCTGGAAGCAGCCTTCCCCGAGAAATACGAGTTTATTGCCGATCGTGACGGCTACGATTATATTTACCGCGCCGAGGACCTCCGCACCCTCAAGGGCAAGAAGTTCCAGTCCAAGCGCAACTATACCAATCGATTCAAGAACCTTTATGAAGATCGCTGGGAATACCGTGCCATCGATCCCGCAGCCGACCGCGAAATGCTGTATGCCTATACCCTCGAATGGGGCCGTGCACGCAGCGGTGACGGTTATCAGGACGACTATGCCCACGAACTGCATGCCATTGACGAAGCCCTCAATCATTACGAGGATCTGAATATGCGCGGCGGCATCCTGCTGGTCGACGGTAAGATCGCCGCATATACACTGGCGTCGGTCTATGCCGAAGGCATCATGGATGTACTGTTTGAAAAGGCCGACACCTCCATCGACGGTGCATATCCTATGATCAATAATCAGTTTGCCATCCACGAGTTCGAAGGATTCGAGCTGATCAACCGTGAAGAGGATATGGGCATCGAGGGTCTGCGCACCGCCAAGCTGTCGTATAATCCCGTACAGCTGACCGAAAAATACATTCTTCTGCCCAGGAGTTAAACTATGCAGCTGACATTTGCTACCCCGAACGATAAAGCGGCCGTTATGGCCCTCTACGATCTGTGCTTTCCCGGCGAGCACGAGTATTGCGTCTATTATCACGACAATTTCTGGAAGCCCGACCGCTGCCTGCTGGTTAAGGACGGCGAGAAGCTGATCGCCATGGTCAGTCTGATGGATGCCGCCATGCAGGGCGAAGATGGCCTGCTGGATGTCACCTATATTTTTGCGGCAGCCACCCACCCTGATTACCGCGGCAAGGGCATTATGGGCAATATGCTGGAGTTTTCCTTCGGCATGGGTGAGGCTGAAGGCAAGGATCTCTCGATCCTCATCAC
>JAFQKM010000246.1 GCA_017396925.1 Clostridia bacterium | reverse complement strand
GCGCTGGGCAGCATATAGCTGCCGTTATAGAGGATCGACTAGACCGTGGGGCTGGTCATCTCCCAGCCCATGAAAATCGGCGGCATATACTCGGCATAGATGGTTACGCCGCTGAGAAAATGGATGATAAAGCGTGCAAAGCAGCCGACCACGGCAGCCAGCCAGGCCAGCGACACCCGGTTTTTCAGAACGCCGGCAAAGCCGACAAACATATAGGCCAGCGAATAGTCGAGCAGCATCGACTGCCAGTTGACAGCCACACCACCCGACAGGAAAAACTTGACGGTGCCGAAGACCAGGCCGGCCATCAGACCGGGGGCCGTACCCCAGCGGATGGCATAAATGATCAGCGGGATCATAACAAAGTCGATGGAGCCGCCATACTGCCAGGCAACGTTGATCTCGATAAAGCTGAGAACATAGGCCATGGCAACAAACAGCGCACCTTCAACCAGCATACGGTTTTTTCTTTTCTGTTCTGTCATAAATTGATTTCTCCTTTCGAGTTGAATACCCCGAAAGCAGTATCGCCGCTCTTCTTCGGCTGCGCGCATGGCCAAAAAGAAAAGCCGCAGGAGATAACCTGCGGCTTTAAAAGCGCTTACGATACTTGTGCTTCCTACGCCGGCATTATCCGGATCAGGTTTAAGGGTCTCGGAAAAACATTCCTCTCTCAGCCGGCTTTTCGCCAGCACCCCTGTATTCAATTCTTCTAAAGCGTACACCCAAACCGAGCGGATGTCAAGCCTTTTACTGGGGATTTTCGCCCAGTTCGGCCAGCATGCTGTTGAGCAGGCGCTCTTCCAGCTCCTTGCCGGCATTGTGGCCCATCTTCTTGTTACGGTTGTTCATGGCGGCAACCTCGATAACAACAGCCAGGTTACGGCCGGGCTTGACGGGGATGGTCAGCGAGGGGATCGAAATATCGAGGATGGTGGTATAGTTCTCTTCGGTGCCCATACGGTCGTAGTGCTTGCCGTCGACCCAGTTCTCGAGATTGATGATCAGGTCGATCTTCTCGGTGGGCTTGACCGAACCCATACCAAACAGACGGCGGACGTCGACAATACCGATGCCGCGCAGCTCCATAAAGTAACGGATCAGTTCGGGCGCCGAACCGACCAAACTCTTGGCCGAAACGCGCTTGATATCAACGGCGTCGTCGGCAACCAGACGGTGGCCGCGCTTGATCAGCTCGATGGCGGTCTCGCTCTTACCGACGCCGCTGTCGCCGATCAGCAGGATACCTTCGCCGTAAACCTCCATCAGAACGCCGTGCATGGTGGTGCGGGCGCCCAGATGAACGTTGAGTGAACGGGTCAGCTCGGCGATCAGATCGGACGCATGCTCGGCCGACTTCAGAACGGGAACGCCGTGCTTCTTGGCCTGATCCAGCGACAGAGGAGAAATCTCGCCATCGCTGGACAGGATCAGAACGGGGATATTCTGGGCAAACAGGGCGCCCAGCTTCTCGGCCTGCACTTCTTCGCTGAACTGTGCCAGATATTTGGTTTCGACCTCACCCAGGATCTGGATACGGTCGGTATCGTATGTTTCATAAAATCCGGTCAGCGGCAGGCCGGGACGGCTGACGCTGGCGTCGCTGATCTTGCGCTCGAGATAGCCATCGGGGCCGCAGAGGACCTCCAGGCGGAATTCCTTGAGCAGATCATGGACCATGATGGAATACTTGGATGCCATGATTCGTTCACCTCATTATATCGTGTGCCCCGGCAAAAATGGGATCACACTCCCCTGCCGTGCCGCATCATAGAATGCACCTATTATATAACAGGATGCCCAAAAAAGCAATTATCTGTCCCGACAAGATTTTTTGAAAAAACCGAAAAGTTTTTCTTTACATTCGGCCATTTCCCATGTATTATAATAGACGCGGCATTTTTCAGCCGCCAGCATGACACTGGTCAGTGTTCACAGAATGGCTCCATACAAAAGTTTTAAATTTCTCAAAATTTTCTCTTGCTTTATGGCGCATGCTGTGTTATTATAATCTTTGTTATGTAACTTATTATAAGGAGGTGCAGAGAAATGGCAAAGTGTGATATCTGTGAAAAGGGCGTAACATTCGGCATCAAGGTTTCCCACTCCCACAGAAGAACAAACAGAGCTTGGAAGCCCAATGTCAGACGCGTCAAGGCTATCGTCAACGGCACTCCCACTCATGTAAATGTTTGTACTCGCTGCCTGCGCTCGGGTAAGGTTACAAGAGCTATCTAACTTCTCTTGCATACCCCTGAGATGACTGAATAAAGCACAATGAGATCCCGGTCGATAAGATCGGGATTTTTTGTTTTTGCCCCCTTCCCCCTGTCTGAACAAAAAGAAAAAGCCATCCCGAAAACGGGATGGCTTTTATTTTTGGATTTACTTTCCGGGCTGCCAGAACTCCGGCTTACTGGAACGGCTGAACAGGCTGGTTGCAACGGTATTCAGATCGGCACCTTCAAACAGCAGCTTGTACATCGCCTCGGAGATGGGCAGATCGATGCCGCTGTCCTTGGCCAGATGATGGATGGCTTCGGTGGCAAAATAACCCTCGACAACAGCGCCAACCTTTTTGATGGCCTCTTCGGGCTTCTCCCCTGCACCGATCATCAGACCGGCACGGCGGTTGCGGGAATGGTTGGAGGTACAGGTAACGATCAGGTCGCCGATACCCGACAGACCGGCAAAGGTCTCGTTTTTGCCGCCCAGATAGACGCCGAAGCGCGCCATCTCGGCAATGCCGCGGGTCATCAGCATAGCCTTGGTGTTGTCGCCGTATCCGGCGCCATCGCTGATACCAACAGCCAGCGCCATGATATTCTTCATAGCACCGCCCAGCTCGGCGCCGATCACGTCAGAATGGGTATAGACGCGGAAGAAGCCATTGACAAAGGCTTCCTGAACCATCTCGGCAGCCGACAGATCTTCCGAAGCGGCAACGATGGCTGTGGGAACCTTGCGGGCAACCTCTTCGGCGTGGGAGGGACCGGTCAGTGCAACGATACGGCCCTTGTCGCCCAGTGCCTTACGCAGGCTGTCGGCCAGCAGGCAATAGCCGTTCTGCTTGTCGAAACCCTTGGACAGCAGAACAACAACGGTGTCCTTTTCGATGTGCTCGCGCAGCTGAAGCGCTGTGGAGTAGACAGCGAAGGAAGGCACAGCAACAACAACGATGCCGCAGCCTTCGGCGCAGGACATATCCATGGTAAACTTGATATTCTCGTTCAGATGGACGCCGGGCAGCAGCTTTTCGTTGCCGCGTGTCTCGCTGAGCAGCTTATACTCCTCCTCAAGGAAACACCAGACCGACACATCGTGTCCATTGCCCTCCAGCAGGCTGCTGACTGCGAGGCCCCAGCCGCCGCATCCGATAACAGAAATTTTCATGATGGTTTCTTATCCTTTCTTGCTGCCAAACTTCGATTCGGTGCCGTTGAGCAGACGCTTGATGTTGGCGCGATGCAGATAGATGACAAAGATACAGATATAAACCGTATATGCAATATAGCTGTGACCCACCGGTGTGCCCATCACTTCCCTGCAGAAGAACCATGTACTCAGCGGGAATGTGACCGCAGCCAGCAGGGTCGAGATCGATACGATTCGTGTAGCAAACGCACAGGTAAAGAAGAGGGTCGCCTCGACGGCAAAGATGCGCCAGTCGAGATAGAGCATGCTGGCTGCCATGCAGGCCGCCGCCTTTCCGCCCTTGAACTTATAGTAGATGGGATAGGCATGACCGATGGTAACGGCGGTGCTGCCAACAGCATAGCCAAACTCGCCGATCAGCATTTTGGCAACCGTGATGCCGACAAAGGTTTTGAGAAAATCAATGCCGAGGGTCAGTGCTGCCTTCTTCAGGCCGTAGGTGCGCAGCATATTGGTGGTACCGGCATTGCCGCTGCCATGCTTGCGGATATCGTCCTTATAGAAGAACTTGGACAGGATGATCGATCCGCTGACCGAGCCGCACAGATAGGCGGCAGCAAAGGCCAGGATCCACGCCCAGGCTTGTGTTTCAAACATAGGGAGTCCCTCCTTATTATTCTTCCTTGTCGCCTCTCTGACGAACGATCATCTTGACGGGCGTACCGACAAAACCGTAGACGTCGCGCAGACGGTTTTCCAGATAGCGCAGGTAGGAATAATGGAAGAGCTTGGCGTCGTTGCAGAAGCAGACGAACGTAGGGGGCTTGACGCCGACCTGGGTCATGTAGTAGACCTTCAGTCTGCGGCCCTTGTCTGTGGGAGGCTGTACGCGGGCAGTTGCATCGGCCAGAATGGTATTGAGCATACCGGTGGTGGCACGGAAGCTGTTGGCCGCATTGACCTCCTTGATCTTATTGAAGATATTCTCGACGCGCTGGCCGGTCTTGGCCGAAATAAACATGATGGGCGCATAGGTCATATAGGCCAGATCGGTGCGGATCTTCTTCTCGAACTCGGCCTGTGTGGAGGTCTCCTTCTCGATGAGATCCCACTTGTTGACCACGATGATGACCGCCTTGCCGCTGTCGTGAGCCATACCGGCGATCTTGGTATCCTGCTCGGTAACGCCGTCCTGGGCGTCGATCATCAGCAGGCAGACGTCGGCACGCTCGATGGCCATAACGGCACGCATGACCGAGAACTTCTCGATGGCTTCGTTGACCTTGGAGTGCTTACGGATACCGGCTGTATCGATGAACAGATACTTGTCGTCGCCGCGCTCGACAATGCTGTCGATGGCGTCGCGTGTGGTGCCGGCAACATCACTGACGATGCTGCGCTCTTCACCGGTGACACGGTTGAGCAGCGAGCTCTTGCCGGCATTGGGCTTGCCGATCAGAGCGACCTTGATCATCTCTTCCTCGACTTCCTCGTCGTCGGTCTCTTCGGGGAAATGCGCATAGCAGCGGTCCAGCAGGTCGCCGGTGCCGTAGCCGTGCATGGCCGAAATACCAACAGGGTCGCCCAGACCCAGATTGTAGAACTCATAGAAATCTGCAGGGGGTTCGCCCGGCGTATCCAGCTTGTTGACACACAGAACAATGGGCTTCTTGGAGCGCTGCAGCATGGCTGCAACATCGGCGTCGGCGGCGGTTACGCCGGTTCTGACGTCGGTGACCAGAATAACGACATCGGCATGGCTGATGGCGATATAAGCCTGCTCGCGCATAAAGCGCAGGATCTCGTTGTCGGTCTTGGGTTCGATACCGCCGGTATCGATGATATCAAATGTGCGGCCGCGCCATTCGGCCTTGGCATAGATTCTGTCGCGTGTAACGCCGGGTGTGTCCTCTACGATGGCAGCGTTCTTGCGCTCGGCCAGTCGGTTGAACAGCAGGGACTTACCCACGTTTGGTCTGCCGACGATTGCCACAACGGGTCTGCTCATGGTAAACCAATCCTTTCTCCTATCAGATGGGCGCACGGCCGCCGGCCGCGCGCATGCTTACTAAAAATACGATCTCAAATACGGACAGAAAAAGGCCTGTCCTATCTTTTGATTATGGCATTTTTTTGCGCCGCCGTCAATTGGCAATCGGTTTCATTCACAAAACTTTCAAGAAGTTTTTTCCGTCAATCCCGACAGCAGCAGAGAAAAATGCCATAAAAGCAAAAATAGAGAAGCGGGATCTCCCACTCCTCTACTTTCCGTTTTAATTGACTCGATTAAGCCTCAACTGCCATAACTGTACGGCCGTTGTATGTGCCGCAAGCCTTGCAGGCTCTGTGAGAAAGTACGGGCTCGCCGCACTTGGGGCACTTGGAAACATTGGGAAGGTCGAGCTTCCAATGTGCGCTGCGTCTCTTGTCTCTTCTCTGTCTGGAAATTTTACCCTTAGGTACTGCCATGATTTTCGCCTCCTCGCTATATCTTCACATTTATTATTTATTAATAATAATCAAAATTAAAAACTATTTCAGAAGTTCGGCCAGCTTGGCCAGTCTGGGATCGATCTCCTTGCGGTTGCAGCCGCAATCGCCCTCATTGAGGTCGTGACCGCACTTGGGGCACAGGCCCTTGCAGTCGGGATCGCACAGAACAACGGTGTCGAGGTCCAGGAACAGTTCGGGGACCAGGATATCGTCCAGCTCGACTTCATCCGACTCGACAACAATGATGTCGTCCATCTCTTCGTTGGCGACCTTGCGTGTCAGGATGAGCGATACGTCGGTGTAGTGCTCGCAGCGAACCGGCTTGAGGCATCGCGCACAGGCGATGGTCAGATCGGTCGAGATCTCGGCCTCCAGCTGGAAGGCTTCATTCTTGCTTTCAATCGAGCCGCAGATGCGCACAGGATCGGTGAAGATCTGTTCGCCGCCGACAACCTCTTCGCTGAGGTCTATATCGTAATCAAAATCTATTCTCTTGTCTTTCGAGGTCATGACCTCGCCAAGGCTGATTCTCATAGATACAGTTCCCTCTCAAAATAGTCCGTATAACATTATACCTACGCAGGTGCACTTTGTCAAGAACTTTCTTTGCAACTTACGTAAGCCCTCTTTTCCCAAGGTTGAAAAGAGGAACACCAGTTGATTTTAATGGCATCGGGTCGTTTTGTCAAGAGGTTTGTCAAGTAAAACACCCTTACAGCCAAAATATTTTTGTCTCTCGTGCGCTTCTCCGCCTGCTACAGCGCCCGATCACGACAGCTGCAGGACGCCACTGCGTATATATTATATAATATAATGTGTATTTTTTGATTTTCTTCGGTATTATTATTTATTTTTCCGCAAAGCTGTGCTACAATGATTGTGTATATTTTGATTAATCTGGAGAAGTGTTTCCGTGAAAGAATATAAAATCAACAAAAATGACGCCGGCCAGCGTCTCGACAAGTATCTGGCCAAGGCGGTTCCCCTGCTTCCCGGCGGCCTGATGCACAAATATCTGCGCCTCAAGCGCATCAAGTGCAACGGCAAGCGCTGCGAAGCCAATCAGAAGCTGGTGGAAGGTGACGTGCTGAGCCTCTATATCAACGACGAGTTCTTTGAAAAGCAGGACAGCGAAAAGGCCTTTCTGCTGGCTAAGCCCGAGATCGATATCGTTTATGAAGACGAGCACATCCTGCTGGTCGATAAAAAGCCCGGCATGGTCGTCCACGAGGACGAAAGCCACAGTACCGATACGCTGATCAACCGCATTCAGTCCTACCTCTATAAAAAGGGCGAATGGGATCCCGACAAGGAGAACAGCTTTGTCCCCTCGCTTTGTAACCGCATCGACCGCAATACCGGCGGCATCGTTATTGCCGCCAAGACGGCCGAAGCCCTGCGTATTCTCAACGAGAAGATCAAGGTCCGCGAGATCGACAAATATTATCTCTGCCTGGTCCATGGCACCCCCAAGCCTGCCAAGGGCACACTGAAGAACTACATCGCCCGCAACACCGATGAAAAGCGCGTTTACATCACCAATGGCAAAACCAAGGACTCGCTGACTGCCATCACCGACTATAAAGTTCTCAAATCGGCCCGCGGCCTGTCCCTCGTCGAATGCCGTCTGCATACCGGCCGCACCCATCAGATCCGCGCCCAGATGGCCCATTTCGGTCACCCGCTGGCCGGCGATACCAAGTATGGCCTCAACAAAGACAACAAATCGCTCCCCTTCAAGCATCAGGCCCTCTATTCCTACAAGCTGATCTTCGCTTTTGAAACCGATGCCGGTTGCCTGGAATACCTGAACGGCAAGACATTCGAGGTCGAGCATATCCCCTTTGCCGATTATCTGGTATAAAATTTGGCAAAAGTGCCATTCGAGAAAAACAGAGAAAAACAGAGGATTTTAAAGCAATTTCGAGATTTTCTGTTTTTCTTCTCGATTAGTTCCAGTTTTTTGTATATTTTTACGGAAAACCGTTGACATTTTCCGTCTTTTTATGTATATTAGTCCTGTTATATCTATGGGAGGGTTAAAGAATATGTCCGAGAAGATTATTAACCTTGAAAATATTCACAAGGATTATGGAGGAAAAGTGGTCCTCGATAATCTTAATTTATATGTAAGGGACAAGGAATTTGTCACCTTGCTTGGCCCTTCGGGCTGCGGCAAGACCACTACTCTGCGCATTATTGGCGGCTTTGAGACCCCCAGCGCGGGAGTGGTCTATTTTGATGGAAAGAAGGTCAACGACGTTCCGCCCAACAAGCGCCCCGTCAACACCGTTTTCCAGCGTTATGCACTCTTCAATCACCTGAATGTTTTTGACAATGTCGCATTCGGCCTGCGCATCCAGAAGAAGTATTCGGAGGGCGAGATCGCCGATCGCGTCAACCGTATGCTCAAGCTGGTCAGCCTGCCCGATTACGGCGACCGTATGTCCACCGAGCTGTCGGGCGGCGAACAGCAGCGTGTTGCCATCGCCCGTGCGCTGGTCAACCATCCCCGTGTTCTGCTGCTCGACGAGCCTCTGGCTGCCCTCGACCTCAAGCTGCGCAAGGAGATGCAGCGTGAGCTGAAGGCCATCCAGCAGGAGGTCGGCATCACCTTCGTCTTCGTCACCCATGACCAGGAAGAAGCCCTGACCATGAGCGACACCATCGTTGTCATGAACAAGGGTAAGATCCAGCAGATCGGCACCCCCACCGATATCTACAACGAACCCAAGAACGCCTTTGTCGCCAACTTTATCGGCGAATCCAATATTGTCGACGGCATCATGCACCAGGACAAACTGGTCAGCTTCTGCGGCCGCCAGTTCGACTGCCTGGACGGCGGTTTCGCTCCCGATGAACCGGTCGATGTTGTCGTTCGTCCCGAAGACTTTGAAGTTGTTGCCCCCGAACAGGGCCAGCTGGTCGGTACCGTCAAGTCGGTCCTCTTCATGGGCGTTCATTACGAGATCATGGTCGAGACCGAACACTTCACCTGGACGGTCCACTCCATCAACTATGCCGATGTGGGCGATCGCGTAGGTCTGTTCCTGACCCCCGACGATATCCACATCATGCACAAGTCGTAAGGCAGGGAGGGTTTCCGGATGAAAAACAATAAGTTGGGCACACTGCCCGCCATTCCCTACATCGTCTGGATGGCCATCTTCGTCGTCGTACCCCTGATCCTGATCGTCTTTTATGCCTTCACCAACGAGGCCGGCGGCTTTACCATGGAGAACTTCTCTGAGATGGGCAGCTATGCAAAGGTCTTCACCCGCTCCTTTGGCCTCTCGGCCATTGCGACGGTCATCTGCCTGCTGATCGGCTATCCCATCGCCTATGCCATTTCCAAAGAAAGCGCCATGTTCCAGCGTATTGCCATGATGCTGGTCATGCTGCCCATGTGGATCAACTTCCTGCTGCGCACCTACGCCTGGATGTCGATTCTGGAAAACACCGGTCTGCTCAACACCTTCTTCGATACCATCGGCCTCTTTGATCTGATCAACTGGATCGGCGTCAAGTTCGCTTCCGATCCTGCCGCCTATGAGCCCATCAAGCACTTCCAGATGATCAATACCCAGGGCGCCGTTATCCTCGGCATGGTCTACAACTACCTTCCCTTTATGATCATGCCCATCCATTCGGTCATCGTCAAGATCGACAAGTCGATGATCGAGGCCGCCCGCGACCTGGGCGCCGACTCCAAGCTTACCTTCCGCAAGGTCATCCTTCCCCTCAGCCTGCCCGGTGTTCTGTCGGGCATCACAATGGTCTTTGTCCCCTCGGTCAGCACCTTTATCCTGTCCCGCCTGCTGGGCGGCGGCACAACCATGCTGCTGGGCGACCTGATCGAAATGCAGTTTATGGGCGGCGCCTATAACCCCCACCTGGGTTCGGCCATTGCCCTCGTTATGATGATCGTCGTCATGATCTGTATGGCCATTATGAACCACTTCGGTGACGGCGAAGACAAGGCGGTGATGTTATGATCCACAACAAACCCACCCGCAGCGGAAGACTGCTCACAGCCCTGACCTTCATCTTCCTCTATGCCCCCATTCTGGTGCTGATCATCTTCTCGTTCAACAGCACCAAGAGCCGTACCGTATGGACCGGCTTCACCTTCGACTGGTATATCAAGCTCTTTAACAACGACGCCATTATGACCGCACTGGGCACCACCCTTCTGGTCTCGGCCCTGGCTGCTGTGATCGCCACCATCGCCGGCACCTTTGCTTCGGTTGGTCTTTATGCCATGAAGCGTCGCCCCCGCGAGCTTCTGCTCCAGGTCAACAACATTCCGGTCACCAATGCCGATATCATCACCGGTGTTTCCCTGTGTATTCTTTTCGTATTCCTGGGCAAGTTCCTGGGCTTCGAACTGGGCTTCGGCACCCTGCTGATCGCACATGTTACCTTCAACATCCCCTATGTTATCCTTTCGGTCCTGCCCAAGCTTCGTCAGCTGGACAAGAACCTCTTTGAAGCCGCACAGGATCTGGGCTGCTCGTGGATGCAGGCCTTCACCAAGGTCATCCTTCCCGAGATCTGGCCCGGCGTCACCAGCGGCCTGCTGATGGCCTTTACCCTGTCGATCGACGACTTTGTCATCAGTTATTTCACCGCAGGTTCGGTAGAGACCCTTTCGATGCGCATCTATGCCATGACCAAGAAGCGCATCAGCCCCGAGATCAACGCCATCTCGACCCTCCTTTTCCTCGTCATCCTCGCTCTGCTGATCATCATCAACATCCGCGAGGTCCAGCAGGAAAAGAAAGCCGCCAAAAAGCACTAAGCGGCGGCCCTCCGAACAGTATTCTTTATTTTGAAGGGAGATAGAAAATTGAAAAAAACACTTGTACTCATCACTGCTCTGCTGACCTTTGCTCTGATCTTCACCGGCTGCGGCAGCGACGAGTCCCAGGAAGTCGTTAACGTCTACAACTGGGGCGAAAACATCGACGAATCCATTTTCGATGATTTCGAAGAGGAGACCGGCATCAAGGTCAACTACAAGGTTTATGAATCCAACGAGCAGCTTTACTCGGTCCTCAAGCAGGGCGGCGTCAACTACGACGTCATCATCCCCTCCGACTATATGATCTCTCGTCTGATCGAAGAGGATATGCTGGAGAAGATCGACATGAACAACGTACCTAACATCTCCAAGATCGATCCCGAGTATCTCAACCGCGAGTTCGATCCCAATCAGGAGTATTCGGTCCCCTACACATGGGGTGTTGTCGGTCTGATCTACAATTCCACCATGGTCGATGAGCCGGTAACAAGCTGGAAGACACTGTTCGACGAAAAGTATGCAGGCCAGATCCTGCAGTTCGACAACTCCCGCGATGCCATGGCTACTGCCCTGTTCTCGCTGGGCTACTCGGTCAATACCACCGATGAAGCTGAGCTTCAGGAAGCCTTCGACCTGCTGGTCGAACAGAAGGACATCCTGCAGGCCTATGTCATGGACACCATCTATGATAAGCTGGAAAGCGGCGAAGCTGCCATCGGCGCCTACTATGCCGGCGACGCGCTGACCATGATGGAGATCAACCCCGACCTGCGTTTCTGCATCCCCGAGGAAGGCACCAACTTCTTCGTTGATGCCATGTGCATCCCCAAGGGCGCAGCCAACAAGCAGAATGCCGAATACTTCATCGACTTCATGTGCAACACCGACATTGCTCTGCGTAACATGGAAGTTACCGG
>JAFQKM010000245.1 GCA_017396925.1 Clostridia bacterium | reverse complement strand
GCAGGGTGCGGATAAAGCCGCGGCAGGTATTGAAGACATAGAGCATGGGCACCCCCTCGCCGTCGAAGGCCAGACGGTGATGCAGCTGCATCTTGCCGGCCAGGCGGTGATTGTCGCCCCGGTCGAAAAAGACGCCGGCACGCTCCATCATGGCGGCGATGCTCTCGCCGCGGCTCTCGTCGAAGATCGACGGGTCGGCAATGCCGCGGATGCGCCGGCCGCGCAGGTTGGGGTCCTCCTTTTCGATGCGCACGATCTCCCGGGCGATGCGCCCCGGCTCCCAGCGTACCCCCTCGTTGGGGGTGTCGGTGCAGCCGTAAAGCTCGCGGATGCGGTAGATGCGCCGGTCGTAGTCGACGGCATACCAGCCCACCGAAAAGGGACGGGTATAGCCAAAGTCGAAGCCGCGGTAGATGCTCCACCCGTCGGGGATGCGGAAGGGCTCGATGACATGGGTGTGCTTCCTTGTGCGGCAGCCGGCCGGGTCGTTGCGCCATTCGGTAAAGACCTGCCCCGAAAAGCTGTCCCAGTCGCCATAGAGCAATGCCTTCTTCTCGGCCTCGGGCAGCATGGCCAGACGGAGGGCATAGCCGGGGTCGTTGTCCATGAGGATGCGGTTGTCGAAGACGGTGGAGGGCACAAAGATGCGGCTCTGGCTGCCGGTCTTTACGCTGCCGTCGGGCAGATAGAGGCGGCTCTCTTCGCGGATGGGGGTCATGGGCGGCGCCGCCGAGACAAACCGCTGCTTGACCCAGCCGTGCCCTCTGCCGCCGGGGTTGGCGCTGGCGCGGATATAACATCGGGCGCCCGGGCCGCCGGGACGGCAGCGGGAGAACATATAGCTGTATTCCTCCCAGGAAAACTGGGTCAGCTCGTCGAAGGCGATATAGTCGAACCGCTTGCCCTGATAGTCGATGCGGTCGGCGCTGTGCTGCATCGAGCCGAACCAGATCTTGGCCCCCGAGGGAAACTGCCAGTAGTGCCGGGTCTGGTTGTAGACGGCGCCGGGGCAGGCCGCCCGGTAAAGCTCCATGCTTCTGTCCACAAGCTGTGCAAGCTGGGGATAGGTCTTGCGCAGGATGAGGCCGCGGTAGTGGGGCAGATGCACCTGCCGCAGCCCCTCGGCCAACAGGGCGTCGCTCTTGCCGCCGCCGGCCGCACCGCCATAGAGGGCCTCGAACTCGGTGCGCTCCATAAAGGCCCGCTGCCGCGGCTGGGGCGACCAGAAGGCCCCCTTAACCATGGCTTTCCTCTTCGGCCTGTGCCATGGGCAGGATGACCAGATTGCGCAGAGCCTCCAGCTGGGCGTCCTCCGACGCCTGCTCGCCGTAGAGGGCGGTCTTGAGCTCCTCCAGCGCCTTGACGGCACGGATCATCTCCTGCGCCCCCTTGGCGTCGATCTTGTCGAAGAGGTATTCCACCGTCTCGGTGCCGCTCCCCTTCTTTTCGGTGACGATATAGCGGCGGAACTGGTCCTTGTCGCGGGCCGCCGCCAGCAGCCGCTCGCCGATCAGCTCGGCCGCCCGGCATTCTTTCTTCAGATCCAAGTTTCTTCGATCTCCTCCTTTATTAAGTAATCACGGCACATCATACAGCCGTCGCAGATCTTGCCGCCGTACCTGCAATACAACGCGATGGGGATCACCTCCTTTTTCCTTCATGTCGGACAGATTTCTGCCGTCAGACTGTTCTTCTGGTACTTTGGTATGGGCCAAAGTAACCAAAGCCCCACCGGGGACCGCTGTGGGAAGTGCGCGAAGTCCCCGGCCCCTCGCGCGGCTCTTATGGAAATGCCGAGGCAGGGGAAGTGCATCCCTTTCTACGAAGAAAAGGCCTATGCGTTTTTGGGCCAAAGGTGCCTTCCGCAAGGTTGGCCCGACTACGCTGACGCGTCAGGTCGGGGACGTTAAAATGGCCTTGCGCGCGACGAAAGAATGGCACCCGTAGGGACCGGCGTCCCCGACGGTCCGTATGAACGGGTCTCCGTCCCTACATTAAGCGCTTATTTCAGCTCGTTAACCAGCTTCTTAAAATATTCGCCGCGCTTCATGAAGTTGGGGAAGCGGTCGAAGGAGGCCGAAGCGGGGGAGAAGAGGACGATATCGCCGTCCACGGCTTCCTTGCGGATGGCCTGCATCATCTCTTCGTAATCCTTGTGGAAGGTGATGGGCATGGCTTCGGAGGAATAACCGGGGGCGTTGACGACCGCCTGATAGATCTTCTCTTCGGTGGCGCCGCACAGATGCAGGGCCTTGACGTGTTCGACGGCAACCGGGCCGAGGACGTCGTAGGGGATGTGCTTGTCGTAGCCGCCGGCGATCAGGATGACCTTCTTGTCGTAGGCACGCAGGCCGGCAATGGTACGGGAGGGGGAAGATGCGATCGAGTCGTTGTAATACTTGACGCCGTCCAGCTCGCGGACCAGCTCGAGGCGATGCTCGACGCCGCCGAAGGTCATGGCCACCTTCTGCATGACGTCGGGATCGACATAGTCGGCCGTGGCGGCAAAGGCGGCCAGATAGTTTTCGATGTTGTGGACGCCGGGGATCTTGATGTCGGAGGCATCCATGACATTCTGGCCGCAGACGTTGATGCCGGCGCCGAGGGTGCAGCTGGCATAGGCCACGTCGCGGCGGGAGAAGTAGCGCACCTGGGCAGGGGCCTTGCGGGCCGACTGTACGGTCAGGTCGTTGTCGAGGTTGGTGACCAGGATATCTCCCTTCTTCTGATAGAGGAAGATGTTTTCCTTGGCGGCCACATACTCGTCCATATCCTTATGTACATCCAGATGGTTGGGGGCCAGATTGGTGATAACGGCCACGTGGGGGCTCTGCTTCATGGTGAGCAGCTGGAAGGACGACAGCTCGAGAACGACGAAGTCTTCCTTGCTCATCTCGTCGGTGCGGTCGAGCAGGGGATTGCCGATGTTGCCGCCGACGAAAACGCGATAGCCCTGGGCCTTGAGCAGTTCGGAAATAACGGTGGTGGTTGTGGTCTTGCCGTCCGAGCCGGTGATGGCGATGACGGTGGCCGGGCAGAGGGAGAGGAAAACCTCCATCTCGCTTGTCAGCTCGGCGCCGCGCGCGACAGCTTCACGCAGGGCGGGGACGTCGGGGTGCAGGCCGGGGGTGCGGAAGACGATGTCGCCGTCGATGCCCGACAGATAATCGGGGCCGAGGACCAGGCGTACGCCCATGCCTTCCAGCTCGGCTGCCAGATCGCCCATCTGCTCGCGCAGCTTCTTGTCGTGGGCGGTGACCTGTACGCCGTTTTGGGCCAGCAGACGGATCAGAGGCTGGTTGGAAACACCGATGCCGATGACCGAAACCTTTTTGTCTTTGATACTTGCGATATATTCTTTAAGCATATGATTACCTCCTGAGAGATCGCACATAAATCTACAGTATATAGTTTAACCGATATGAAACGGCAGGTCAATAAATGGGATCAAATTATTATATATTAAAGGTGTGAACGGGGGTGGGGAAAAGCCTTTTCTTGACAATTCAGGGCCTGAAGTTTATAATATTCTGAGAGTTTGCTGCGCAGCCGCGCGCGTAAGCGTGAGGAAAGTCCGGGCTTCACAGAGCAGGATAACTGATAACGTCAGTCGAGGGCGACCTTAGGACAAGTGCAACAGCGATATACCGCCATGTGCGCCTGAAAGGGCTCCCGTTCGAACCCAACAAAGTGGTTCGAATGGGAAAAGGAGGAGCAGTGAAATGTTTTTGGTTTGCCGCTTGCGGCGAAACAAAGAAATGGAACTTGCGACGACGTGGTAAGGGTGGAAAAGTGAGGTAAGAGCTCACTGGTTGTTATGGTAACATAACTCCCCTGTAAACTCTATCCGAAGCAACACCAACGCGGGGGCTACGGCTTGCTCGGCCAATCTCCGGAAAGGTGGCTAGAGGCGTGTGGCGACATGCGTCCCAGATAGATGGCTGCATAAACAGAACCCGGCTTATAGGCTTACTCTTGATCCCCACAGGACTTGTCCTGTGGGGTCCCCTTATATTTGCATAGATTTTGTCGGAATGAATCCGCCAAAATCGGCGGCGGACTACCGGCGCGGCGCAGAAGCGCCGTGGGGTCCCCTTATATTTGGATAGATTTCGGCCAAATGAATTGGCCCGAAATCGACGCGCCATTCTAACCGGCGCGCGGCCCCAAAGGGCCGTCTTCGCTCTGTTTTATGTTCCCTCGGAGAGCGGAAGGGGGGCCCGAACAGCGGGGCGTAGCCCCTGGAGTGGAGCGTTGCGGGGTTCCGAGGGGGGAATTCGCAACACCCCTCGGCCATCCTTTGCATACTTTCCCATGGCGGGGAAAGTATGGTCGGGGTTTGGGGCGACAGCGCCCATGACGGTACAAATCACAGTCATAAGGATGGCATTCGAAGGGAAAGTGTTCCCACGGACGGCCGATGGCCGTCCCTACTCTCCAATAAGGAAAAATGAAATAGACACCTCATCCGGTTCCTG
>JAFQKM010000244.1 GCA_017396925.1 Clostridia bacterium | reverse complement strand
CCCTTACCATGATATTCTTCAATAAGGCGCACATTCTCCTCCACACGCGCCCGCCCCTTGGCCGGAATACGGGTATAATCGCCGTGTTGGATGCCGGCCAGATCGGTCTCGATGATCTTATGGGCCAGCACACCGCGCAGACCCAGATCACGGACAGCCCGGGCCGTATCGCGCATATAATGATAAATATCGCAGATGCAGGTCACACCGGCCAGCAGACATTCAGCCGCGCCCAGCAGGCTGAGGGTATAGGTGTTTTCGGGGGTCAGCAGACGCTCCATGGGCAGTGCCAGCCCATAAAAGCCGTTGTGTGCATCCTCGGTCATGCCCTTGAACAGCGAACCGCAGACATGGGTATGGACATCGACGATGCCGGGCAGCACGGCTTTATTCCGGGCATCGATGACCTGCCAGTCGGGCTGTGCCTCGGGCGCTTCGCCCTCGCCCATGGCGGCAATACGCTGATCTTCGATGCGGATCCAGCCCTTCTGCCAGACGGTATCGGCAGCATCGACCGTGATGATGATGCCATTTTTGATGAGGGTCGTTTTCACAGAAAACCTCTCCTTTCTTCGTTGCCTTCAGTATAACACAGATCAAATGCTCTTGTATACAAGGCAAAGTGCTGAGGTGCGCACACGCGGGGCTTTCTTTTTTATGCATTCCGGATTATAATATAAAGGTTAAGAACCTTTATGAAAGGAACCTGATATGAACCCACAATCGCTCAATTATATCGCCATGATGGCTGCGGCGGCGCTGGTCCACCGCCTGCTGCCCGGTAAGATGCGCAACATCTTTCTGCTGGCCGTCAGCTGGATCTTCTACTATGCCTGTATGCCCAGCCATGCCCCCTACCTGCTGGTCGTCACGGTGCTGGCCTGGGGCTTCGGCCTGTGGATGGAGAAAACACCCGAACGGAAAAAGGCCATCCTGACCCTCGGCCTGTGCGCCGCCTTCGGAATGCTCTTCCTCTTCAAGTATCTGCACTTCACGGGGCAGGTGCTGACCGGCATTCTCGGCCGCTTCGGTCTGCCGCCCATCGAACTGCCGGCCTTTGTGCAGCCGCTGGGCATCTCCTTCTACCTCTTTACGGTCACCGGCTATCTGATCGACCTCTACCGCGGCACAGGCGCTGCCGAGCACGACTTTATTGATTTTGCCCTCTTTGTCGGCTTCTTCCCGGCCATCCTGTCGGGTCCCATCGCCCGCTCGACCCATCTGCTGCCCCAGATCAAAGCCCACAAGGTGGCTTCCGGCCCCCATTGGCAAGAGGCCAAGCGGGGCATCACACGCTTTATCGTCGGCCTTTTTAAGAAGATGCTGCTGGCCGACCAGCTGTCGGTCATCGTCAGCACGGTCTTTGCCGCCCCCGAATCCTTCGGCGGCCTGCAGATGATCGTGGCCATTCTGGCCTATGCCATGCAGATCTACTGCGACTTCTCGTCCTATTCCGATATGGCGGTGGGCGCCGGCCTGCTCTTTGGCCTGCAGCTGACCGAAAACTTCGATACGCCCTATTTCTCGGCCTCCATTCAGGAGTTCTGGAGAAGATGGCATATTTCGCTGTCGACCTGGTTCCGCGATTACCTTTATTTCCCCCTGGGCGGCAGCCGCAAGGGCACCCTGCGCCTCTACCTCAATCAGATGATCGTATTCGCCGTCAGCGGCCTGTGGCACGGTGCGGCCAACCACTATCTGGCATGGGGTCTGCTCCACGGCGGCTATCAGGTGTGCGGCCGCATGCTGCGCCCCCTGCTGAAGCCCATGCGTGAAAAGCTCGACGCCCATCCCGTCACCAGGGCTGTCCACAGGCTGTGTGCCATGGGCATCACCTTTGGCCTGACCTGCCTGGCATGGGTCTTTTTCCGGGCCGACTCGGTTTCCCACGCCTTCCGCATCCTCATGCGTCTGACCACCCGCGGCGTCTTCGACCTGAGCGTCCTCGGCCTGTCGATGCCGGTGCTCAGGCTGATCGGCCTTGCGCTGCTCCTGCTGCTTCTGTGGGATCTGTGTGCGAAAAAGTATGATCTGGTGAACCGCATTTCGGATACCGTATGGCTGCGATGGATCTTCTGGACAGCACTTGTGCTGCTGGTCCTCTGCTTCGGCGCCTACGGCAGCGGCTACAACGCCGCCGAGTTCGTCTACTTCCAGTTCTAAGAAAGGAGCCTGCCATGAAAACCCTGAAAAAAGAACTCTGCGCCGGCTTCCTTTGCCTGCTGGCGGCCCTTTATATCCTTATGCAGTTCACCGCACTGACCACCCCTAAACAGCACGACTACGGCTCGACCTGGGGCCATTTCCTGCAGGAGGAGGAAGACTCGATCGATGTCCTCTTCATCGGCAGCTCGCTGACCTACTGCAATGTCGTACCGGCCCTCTTCTGGGAGGAGAGCGGCATGAGCGGCTATGTGGTGGCCGGCCCCGAGCTGACCGTTCCTATGGAACAGTATTATCTGCAGGAGGCCCTGCAGACCCAAAGCCCCAAGCTGGTCTTTTTCGAGATCTCGGGCGCCCTGTTTGACCGCTACACCGGCTATACCAAGACGGTCATCGGTCAGATGCCATGGGGTTGGAACCGCCTGCTGGCCACCTTCCACGAGGCCGAAAAAGACCATGTCCACGGCCTGCTCTTCCCCATGCAGTTCTACCACAGCCGCTGGAGCGAGCTGACACCCGATGATCACGAGGTCTTTGCAAATGGCTACACGGCCGACGAGCTGGCCGGTTATACCTATCTGGGCACCTACCGCCCCTATGACGAAAGCGCCATTCAGACCCGCGAGATCACCCTCGACGAAGGCAACCTGCGGCGCAACATCGGCATCCTCCGGGAGATGGCCGAGACCTGCCTTGCACAGGACATCATCCCTGTCTTTTACGAATCACCTGCCCTCTCCCGTATGCCTTCTGCGCAGATGGACGAGATCAAAGCGGCCCTCGCCGCCATCGATGGCGTCACCGTCCTCGACTGCAATGCCCGCTTTGACGAGATCGGCGCCGATCTGGCCACCGACTTCTACGATCCCCTGCACTACAATGCCGGCGGCGCCGAGAAGTTCAGCCGCTGGCTGGGACGCTGGTCGGTCGAGACCTTCGGCGGCCTGCCGGTCGCTCACGATCCCGACCTTTGGCAGAAGCGCGTCGGGCATTTCATGACCCTGCGTGAAGAACCCCTCCGACCGGTGGAGGAGAAATAACAAAAAATCCCCTGTCCGATCCGGACAGGGGATTTCTTTTTTTGCTTTTGTTTAGAACTTGATGCTTTCGAGGGGGACCAGATACTGCTGACGGCGGTTCTCCTGCTCGGCGAGGTAAGAAACATCGCCCGAATTGTGGAGATCCTGAATGTACTGGTGGTGGTTCTCCATGATGGCCGGATTATTGCGGCTGAGCAGCAGCATAGCAATGGAAGAGCACTGGTCGGCAGCACGCTCGAGATTGGTCAGTGTCTCCATAAAGACCAGACCGGAATCGACGACGCAGACGCCGCGGCGCAGACGGTCGGTATGGCGGTTCTTGAGCATGAGGACCATGTCGTCGATGACCTCTTCCAGAGGCTCGATGCGGCGGGCGATCTCTTCGCTGCCGGTCTCCAAAGCCTCTGCAGTCAGACGCAGGATCTCGGTGATGGCATCGCTGATGATCGACAGCTCCTTCTGCGCACTTTCCGAGAACTTGAGTTCAGATGCGGCCATACGCTGTGCCAGCTCATCGTAATTGGTGGCATAGTCGCCGATACGCTCGAGGTTGGGGGCGATCTGCATGAGGATATTCAGCTCGCGGCTCTCGGTCTCGTCCTCGATGGAACGGGACAGCTCGATCAGATAGTTATCGGCAATATCGGTAAAGCTGTCGATACGTTCCTCACGGGTATTGATGACCTCGGAGGCATTCTCGTCATATTTCTCAAACTGCTTGAGGCCGAGGATGGTATTGTCGCGGGTGGCACGAGCCATAACAGCCAGTGCATTGCCAACGGCCTGCAGGGCCAGCGCAGGCGAGATCATCAGCTTTCTGTCGAGAGCCGACAGTTCGGGGTACATATCTGCCTCTTCGCCGTCATCCTTGACGATCTTGCAGGCGATATTGACCAGCATGCCGGTGAAGGGCAGCAACACGACCGCTGTGGTCAGATTAAAGATGGTCTGGAAATCGGCAATGCCGCCCGAGTTGACGGTGCTGTCCCACAGCGAGGGCCAGAAGCCGGCCTTCTGCAGCATGGTCATAGCGATCATGAACAGAATGGTGCCGATGGTATTGAATACGATATGTACGATACCGGTACGCTTGGCATCCTTGGAGGAGCCGATGGAGCAGACCATGGCTGTGGTGACGCAGGTACCGAGGTTGATACCCATGATGATGGGATAAACCAGATTGAAGGTCATGGCGCCTGTGGAGGACAAAGCCTGCAGAATACCGACCATGGCCGAGGAGCTCTGGACGATGACAGTGGTGACCAGACCGGTCAGGATGCCCAGCAGGGGCATATTGCTGAAACGGCCAAGGATGTCGGCAAAAGCCTGGGATTCCGACAGGGGCTCGACGGCATCGGTCATCATCATCAGGCCGGAGAACAGGATACCAAAGCCGAGGGCAATGGTGCCGACCGTCTTGGCGCTGCCCTTCTTGATGAACATGATCATGATGATACCGATGATCAGGGCGATGGGAGCCAGCGTATCGGGCTTGAAGAAGGCCAGCAGCGAGCCGCCCGAAGCCTCGATGTCCATCAGACGGATGAGCTGGGCGGTGATGGTAGTACCGATATTGGCACCCAGAACGATGGAAACGGCCTGCTTGAGGTTCAGAATGCCGGCGCCGATCAGACCGACGGTCAGAACGATGGTAGCAGTGGAGCTCTGGATGATGGCGGTGACGATGGTACCGGTCAGAACACCCAGAACGACATTATGGGTCAGCTTACCCAGAAAGTTTTTCAGTGCAGCGCTGGAGCCCTGCTTGAGGCCGTCGCCCATGATCTCCATACCGTAGAGGAACATGGCCAGACCGCCCAGCAGCGAAATAAGCATCAATACTGTCTGCATAGGGATCATTTCTCCTTCTTGATTACACAGTTACAATTCTCTTTTTCCGGCGGATGCAGAACCGCATCCGTCCAATATAATTATAGAACCAACCGGGAAAGATGACAAGAAAAAATTAACGAGTTTTTTACACAAGGATGACCTGCCGTTTACCTGAAGATTCTTCGTTTTTTACAAAAAACAGCCGCCCCGGTTGGAGCGGCTGCACATATTGATTTATTATGGCTTACAGATCGGCCAGGATCTTATCTGTTACTCTCAGGCAGATGTCGGCAGCCTCGTTGACCGTCTTGCTGAACTCCTCTGCGCCGC
>JAFQKM010000243.1 GCA_017396925.1 Clostridia bacterium | reverse complement strand
ATCAGCTGAATGCATGGGATCTGCTTGACCCCATCATGTATCTGGATACCGACAATGTCCCTGCCGGCGATGTGCCCGCCCTCGATGCCGAACTGCGGAAGATCGCCCATCATTTCAACTGAAAATAGCCTGAAACCGGCCCGAAATGCTTCTTCGGGCCGGTTTTTTTGCCTTTATTTTCGGGAACGAAAGTGGAACGCATACAAAAATCGTTCCAAAAAAGGGACAAAATCGTGCCGAAATTGTGGACAGATTGTGAACCGGATGATATAATGAAATTAATTAATATGGGTAAGTATATTCATAAGAATATCAAATGCATATGAGGAAACGAATCGGCATGATCGGTTTCCTGTTTACATAGGATATAAAAAACAAAGCCCCCGAATGGGAGGATCATCATATGACCGAAAAAGATATGAAGAAGCTCAGCCGCGGCGATCTGCTGGAACTGCTGCTGACCCAGGGAAAAGAGAATGACGAGCTGCGTGCCCGTCTGGAAGAAGCCGAGCGCAAGCTGCAGGACCGCCGTATCCGCATCGAAGAGGCCGGCAGCCTGGCCGAAGCCATGGTATCGGTCAACGGCATCATCGAGGCTGCCCAGAAGACGGCCGATGAATATCAGGAGGCCATCCGCCTGCGTATGGACGAGAGCCATGCTAGGGCCGAAGCGCTGCTGCAGGCCGCCGAGGAAAAGGCCGCTGCCCTGACCCGCGAGGCCGAAGAACAGGTGGCCCTGTTGACCCGCGCGACCGAAGAGAAATGCGCCGCTATGGAAGCCGAAGCCAAAACCCGCAGCGAAAACTATTGGAAAGAGGTTTCCGAAAAGATGGAGGCCTTCTATCAGGCCCATCAGGGCCTGCGCGAGCTGCTCAGCGTGGTCAGCAAGCCGCAGTAAGGGCGTGGCGCTATGAAGAAACGCAAAACGCCCCTCGAGATGCCCGACCGCGCGCTGATCGAGCAGGAGCTGCGCCGCGAGCGCCACGGCAAAAAGTTCGGCATGGCGGTGCGCAGCACGGTCTATACCCTGATCACCGTGGCGGCCGTTGCCGTTCTGGTGGCCACCTTGTGGCTGCCCGTTCTGCAGATCTACGGCAACTCCATGACGCCCACGCTGGAAAACGGCGATATCATCGTCTCCCTCAAGGAGGGCAGCTTTGCGCCGGGGGATATGGTGGCCTTTTACTACAACAACAAGATCCTGGTCAAGCGCGTCATTGCGCTGGAGGGCCAGTGGGTCGATATCAAAGACGACGGCACCGTCTATGTGGACGAAGAACTGCTGCACGAGCCGTACCTCACCGAAAAGGCCTTTGGCGAGTGCGACATCGAGCTGCCCTTTCAGGTGCCCGAAGGCCGCCTCTTTGTCATGGGTGACCACCGCAGCATCTCGATCGACAGCCGCAGCACCACCGTCGGCTGTGTCGGCGAAGAGCAGATCGTCGGACGCATGGCCTTTCGCCTGTGGCCGCTGGATCGATTCGGCGGTCTGACAAAATAACATTGATTGCACAATTTTTTCAAATAAGATTATTAAGAATATTCGGGAAAGGGGGGAGCGTGTATGGAACATAAGACCCTGCTGCAGGCCGCACAGAAAATGCTGGAACGCGGCCGCAAAAGGAAATGGGCAAAGGTCGTCAGTCTGATGGCGGCAGTAGTCGTCTTCTGCACGACATACGCCCTCATCCTGCCGGCCATCACGGCCAGCACCGAACCCATCTGCGGTATGGAAGAGCATACCCACGGGGACGATTGCTTCGAGATCCGCGAGGCGCTGCCTCTGCTGCGCTGCACGGCCGAGGATCTGGCCATCCATGAACATACCGATGATTGCCGCAATGACGAGGGCGAGCTGATCTGCGGTATGGCCGATTTCCTTGTCCACAGCCACCAAGACGGCTGTTATGACGGAAATGGCAAGCTGGTCTGTGATCTGGAAGAGATCGAGGAACACGAGCATACGCCCGATTGCCTGATCGAAGAAGTGACCCTGATCTGCGCGCTGGAAGAGGATCCCGGCCACGCCCACAACGAAACCTGCTATAAACAGATCAAGGGCGACCTGATCTGCACAAGTGAGGAATACGAGGGCCACAGCCACGGCGACAGCTGCTATGCAACGGTCACCGAGCAGGTGCCCAAAACGGTGGAGATCACCGTCGAGATCCCCTGTGCCGTCACCGATGAAGGCCATGTCTGCGACGACAGCTGCATCACCACCGAGGTGACCACCGGGATCGAATATGAAGAAAAGACCGTTGAAAAGCTGGTCTGCGAGATCCCTGAGGATCCCGGCCATGCCCACGACGATACCTGTTATGCATGGACGCCCGAGCTGATCTGCACATTGGAAGAACGTCCGCCCGTCCACATCCACGAGGACGCCTGCTATAAGACCGAAGAGGTTCTGGTCTGCGGCAAGGATGCGGTTGAAGTTCACGAGCACGATCTCGACTGCT
>JAFQKM010000242.1 GCA_017396925.1 Clostridia bacterium | reverse complement strand
CAGGGTATGGGCGCCCAGCTGCATCAGGGCCTTGAGGGTGTTGAGCTTGTCGCGCAGAATATACATATGCCGCGAGAGGGTGAAGATATAGATCAGCTTGCCAATCTCGGCCGGCTGGATACCCAGCGGAATGCCAAGTTTATCCAAGCGGATCCAGCTGCGGTTGCCGGTGTCGCCCTCGGTGCCGAGGAAGAGCAGGCTGAACTGGAAGAGCAGGTTGAAGAGATAGGCATAGAGCCAGAAATCGCCGAACTTTTCCAGGTCGACGGCCGCCACAAAGAAATAGGCGAAGATGCCGATGGCGATGGCCAGCCCCTGGATCATGATGAAGCGGCTGCTGCCGGCAAGGGTCAGCGATGCGCTGTAGATGGCGACCATGCCGATGCCCGACAGCAGAAAGGCGATAAGCAGCAGGCCGAGGTCGCATTTTCGGATATATTCCCACAGGGATTGAAAAAGGGTTTTCATGAAAGCTCCTTTATGTTTTTGAGTCGCTGGTTTTATTTTAGCATGGGGGCGCGGAAGATTCAATCATTTCGGCGCACCGGATGAAAAGGTTTACAAAGACCAGCGGAAAAAAGACGAAAAAACAAGAATGGTCTTTCATTCAGACGGGGAAAGTGATAGAATAAACTTGAGTTAGGATGCACAATCGTGCATAACAAGGAGAAACAACATTGGAAAAACAGATCTATACGACTTGCTCGCCCGAAGAGACCGAAGCTCTGGGCGCCGCCCTGGCCCTGCAGGCCGAGGGATATAAAGTCATCGCCATGTTTGGTGGTCTGGGCAGCGGCAAAACAGCCATGACCCGCGGCATCGCCCGCGCGCTGGGCTGTGTCGACGCCGTTTCCAGCCCCACATATACCATCGTCAACGAATACCGCGGAAACCGCAAGGTCTGCCACTTCGATATGTACCGTATCGACAGTGAAGACGGCCTGTGGGAGATCGGCTGGGAGGATTATCTGGAGAGCGGCAGCCTGTGCATCGTCGAATGGAGCGAAAATGTGCTGAGCGCCCTGCCCAAGGAAACCCTCAAGGTCTCCTTTGAAACGCTGGACGATGAAACAAGAAGGATCACGGTGGAAAACTTATGAGAATACTTGCAATCGATACATCGGGCCGCCTGGCCTCCTGCGCCCTCTTTGAAGACGGACGCGAGCTGGCCTCCTGCACCCGCGATTCCCAGATGGACCACAGCCGCACCATCCTGCCTCTGTGCGAGGAGATGGTCAAGGCACAGGGCCTAACCTTTCAGGATATCGACGTCTACGCCGCCGCCGTCGGCCCCGGTTCCTTTACCGGCATCCGCATCGGTGTGGCTGCCGTCAAGGGCTTTGCCCTGTCGGGCAATAAGCCGGCTGCCGGCATCTCGACCCTCGAGGCCACTGCGGCTCTGGTTCCCGAAAGCGGCCTGATCTGCTCGATCATCCGCGCCCGCGAGAACGAATATTTCTATGGCTTTTTCAGAAAGATCGGCGACGAGCTCTATCGCATCTGCGACGACAACTGCCTGACCGGCCCCGAGCTCAAGAGCATTCTCTACGGCGCCGACTGGCTGCTGTGCGGCGACGGCGCTGCCGATTTCCTGAAGAACAATCCCTGCGATGAAAAGCGTGTCCGCCTGACCGACGTCAAGCAGCACGCGTCGGGCGTTGCCATCTGCGCATGGGAGCTGGCTCAGTGCGACAGCCTGAGCGACGGTAATGATATTTTGCCTGTCTATCTCAAGAAAACACAGGCTGAAAGAATGAGGGAGGAAAAGACAAAATGAAAGTTGTAATCGGTTCCGATCACGCAGGCTACAGCCTGAAGGAAGCCATCAAGAAGCACCTGACAGAAGCCGGCCACGAGGTTTGCGACAAGGGCACAAACGACACCAGCTCCTGCCATTATCCCATCTATGCCGAGGCAGTTGCCAACGCCATCGTAAACGGCGAGGCCGAGCGCGGCATTCTGGTCTGCGGCACAGGCATCGGTATGTCGATCGCCGCCAACAAGGTCAAGGGCATCCGTGCAGCCGCCCTGTCCGACTGCTTCACTGCAGAGGCTACAAGAAAGCACAACGACACCCACATCATCTGCCTGGGCGAGCGTACCGTCGGCCCCGGCCTGGCATTCAAGCTGGTCGATATCTTCCTGAACACCGAGTTCGAGGGCGGCCGCCATCAGACCCGCGTCGACATGATGATGGAGATCGAGGAGAAGTAAAATCATGGCAACCGTTCTCAATCATCCTTTGGTTGGCCACAAGATGGCCATCTTGCGCGATAAGAATACAGGTACAAAGCAATTCAGAGAGACGGTCAGCGAGATCTCCATGCTGGTCTGCTATGAAGCAACACGCGATCTTCCCACCGAGAAGGTGGGGATCGAAACTCCCATCTGCAAGACGGAGTGTGATGTGCTGGCCGGTAAGAAAATGGCTGTTGTTCCTATTCTGCGCGCCGGTCTTGGCATGGTCGACGGCGTCCTGCAGCTGATCCCTTCGGCCCGCGTGGGCCATATCGGCATGTATCGCAACGAAGAAACGCTGGAGCCTGTGGAATATTACTGCAAGCTGCCTGCCGATATCGGTGAGCGCGAGGTATTCCTGGTCGATCCCATGCTGGCCACCGGCGGCTCGGCCTGTGATGCCATCCGTCAGCTCAAGAAGCACGGCGCCAAGCACATCCGCTTCCTCTGCATCGTAGCTGCCCCCGAGGGTATGGCGCGTGTGGAGCGCGAGCATCCCGATGTACCTGTCTTTGCCGCTGTTCTGGACGAAGGTCTCAATGAAAACGGCTATATCGTCCCCGGTCTGGGCGATGCCGGCGACCGTATCTTCGGTACTGTATAAACAAAAAAGAAAGCGCTTTCTGCAAGATTTGCAGAGAGCGCTTTTTTGCTGCCTGTTTTATCGCCGTTCAACCATGATGATAAACTCGCTTGTTCCGGCTTCGGGCTTGCGCGTGCCATAGTATTGAAAGCCATGGCGGGCATAGAAGGGCATGACCCTGTGATTTTTCTCCAGTACCCAT
>JAFQKM010000241.1 GCA_017396925.1 Clostridia bacterium | reverse complement strand
GCGGTGGTCAGCATGCCCATGAGGGCATGGATATAGCGGACGTTGTTCATGTGCTGGCTGACGTCGATGTCGCCCGAATTGACCCGATAGACGCCCAGCTCGGTGCAATCGTCGAACTTGTCGTCCATGCGGGAGAAGGGCAGGTCGCAGACCACGTCGGGGCAATGGTCGAGGTCGGCAGGGTAGTTGCCCTCGGTCTTGACCATTTTGCCGGTGGCCGGCTCGAGCATGATCCATTCGGTCTTGCCTTCGGCTAGCAGCTTTTGGCCGTCGCGAAGGGTATAGAAGCGGTTGCAGCGCAGGCGGCCGGGGGCTTCGGGCCATGTGGCGGCGGTGGCTTCGGTGATCATTTTGGGGGCCTCGTGGATGCGGATACGGGTCTTGGCGGCCACCCAGATCAGGCCCTTGGCAGCCAGATCGTCCATACCCAGGCCCAGCTCGGCGCCATGCTCGGAGGCCAGATCCATAAAGAGGGCAAAGAAGCCGGGCAGGCTCATGCGGCCGCGGTTGTGGCACAGGCTGACGCGGATATCAACGGGCTTTTCCAGTTTGTTGCGCATAGAGGAGATCTCCTTTTTTCGGTTTTGCTCAATGGAAACAGGATAACAAAAAATACTTAGCCTGTCAAATAGATGAAAACCGCGCCGTCAGATTTCCCGAAAACAGATGTGTATATTTATCGGTTTCGACAAAATTATCTCTTTTTGCGAGAAAATGGAACAAAATAGGGATGTTATCCGTTATAATAATAAAAAGATAATTTGGTAAAGCGAAAGGAGAATCCCCATGCGTGAGAGCTACTGCGGTAAAAACTGCGCCGAATGTATGCGCCGAGAAGAATTAAACTGCCCGGGCTGCCGTCCCGAGGAGGGCCGCCGGTTTCCCACAAGCTGTGTGATCGCCCAATGCTGCAATAAAAACGGCCACGAGACCTGCGAGACCTGTGCCCACAAGCAGAACTTCTGCCAGACCCTGAAGGAAAAGGACGATTATCCCCAGCGCCACATCCGCGAAGTCGAAGCCGAGGCGCAGAAACGGGAAGAACAGCGCCGGAAGATGGAGGAGCGTCGCGAGCGGGGCGTATTCCTGCTCAAGCACTTCAATGTCCTGTGCGTCCTCTGGGCCATCGGCGTCGGCTGCAATCTGATCGACCTGATGGCCGGCGAGGGCACCCTCTTCGGCTATGTGGAAGAGGGCATTGCGCTGGCCAGACTGTTCGTTGTCTATGATATGGCAAGGGTCAGCATCCAGTATAAGTATGTCGCTCTGATCGGCCTGGCGGCAGCGGCCGTATCGATCGTGCAGGGCCTGATGGGTGACATGGGCATTGCGCTGGCCTTCCTGTTCCTGCTGCTCAACCTGCCCGGCATTTACGCCGGATGGCTGGAATATTCCACCCACAGCGAGGTGCTCTGGGGCATTGATGATCTGGTGGCAGCCAAGTGGGAAAAGCTGGCCAAATGGTATGTCTGGACGTCGGCCGCCTCCATTGGCGGCACCTTCCTGATGCTGCTCGGTGGTATTTTCGCGCTGATCGTGCTGGTCGGCACCATCGGTATTGCCGTGGTCGCCATTTTGGGCATCGTCTATCTCTGGCAGACCCGCAAGGCCCTGAGCCTCTATGTGGAAGCCAATGTGCCCAAGGCCTGATGACGGGTGTGTTTTGCGCGATACTGTCGGCAACAAAATCAAATCGGAGGATACAAAAGATGTCCAATAACTATATGTGTGCCGAATACACCAAGCTGGGCTGCCAGCTGCGCGATATGAGCAAGACCATGGCGGTCTGCCCCTGCAAGGATGAAGAATAAAAGATCCGGGCTTTTTTGCAAGACGGCATTTTCGGAAGAGAGGTGAACCTATGACGATCGAAACCGGCCGCTGCGGCGACGGC
>JAFQKM010000008.1 GCA_017396925.1 Clostridia bacterium | reverse complement strand
ACCCCGGTGATCTTTGGTTACTTTCGATCATTCGAAAGTAACGGAAGAATGGTCTGACGGTTATATCGTGTATCCCGTTTGAAACGGATGGCCACTGGCCATCCCTACACGGTGTCGTGTTTGTGTCCTGTGCCTGAGGGGATGCCCGAACGGCGGGACGCAGTGGTCTGCGTCCCCTACAACCGTCTGACGGGGGCCCATGAACAATTTTCTTGATTGGATGACCGGGATTTTGTATACTGGAGCTATAGAGATCCTGTGAGGTAACCAACATGAAATATAAAAAACAACTGCTCGCGCTGGCCCTGTGCCTGCTGGCGCTGACCGGCGTGGCCATGGCCGGGAGCGACGATTTTCTGATCACCCTCTCGTGGCTGGAGGATCGGCTGCTCGACCCGGCCGATGCGGCCCTCGACAAGGGGCTGGAGGGCATGGAGGCAGATGTGCTGGATCGCGTCGACACAGCCTTGAAAAAGAAAAACGAGATCACAAGCCTGACCGAAGCCGAGCTGGATGCCCTGGCATCCCAGGCGGCGGCACAGATGTCGGGCGGCAGCGGCACGACCACCCTGCTGACGGCAAGTAAGGGCGATCGGATCCTCGGCCCCTTAGGCGCAGGCATGCTGCTGGAGAGCGGCACGGCCACGGTGGGCAGCTTTACGGGCAATGACCTGATCGACGTCACGGCCGGCACCGCGGCAGCTCCCGGTACGGCGGCGGTGATCCACCATTATTACATCGTCGGCGCCGACAACGGCTGCGGACTGACCGTCACATCGGATACCGCCACCGTGCGCGTATGGGACGGCGGCAGGCTGCAGGCCGGCTATACCCCCAAATACACCCACATTGCCCAGGAGCTGAGCGAGCTGGGCATCTTCCGCGGCTCGAACCTCGGCTTCGAGCTGGAGCGCGTACCCACCCGTCAGGAGGCGCTGATCATGCTGCTCCGCCTGCTGGGCGAGGAGGACGAGGCCCTGGCCTATACCGGCACCTCTCCCTTCACCGACCTGACCGGCTGGCCGGAGGGCCGGCAGTATATCCATTACGGCGCGGCCAAGGGCTATACCAACGGCATCACGGCCACCACCTTCAACCAGTATGGCTCGGCCAGCCGCTCGGTCTATCTGACCTATGTGCTGCGCGCCCTGGGCTATGACGACAAGGCCGGCGACTTCGTCTGGAACACCACTTCTGACGATCTGGCCGTCGAGATCGGGCTGATGACCCGTAAGCAGCTGGACGATATGGCCGAAAGCGGCTTCTACCGCGACCATGTGGCCCTCATCTCGAAAAATGCCCTGACCACCAAGCTCAAGGATGGGTCGATGACCCTCGGCGAGCGCCTGGCCGTCGGCGGCGATCTGAGCTGGGACGACTATTACGGCCTGCAGTAAAATATTCATCCAAAACTTAGGCACACCCGAAGACCCTCCGGCGTAATATGGATTGAGAAATCTTTAAGGAGGTCAATCTTCTATGTGTTACGGCAACAATAACAGAGCATGCGGCGGTGGTTTCTTTCAGAACTATCAGGCCTTCTGGATCATCGTGGTCATCGCCATCATGATCATCTGGGTACATTACGCATCCTGCGGCAACGGCTGCGGCAATGTCTGCTGCTGCGATCCCTGCGCCGACAGAGGTCCCTGCATGAATCCCTGCATGGGCAACTGCTGCTGCTGATTTTTCAGCCATCTCTACTTAACCGAAAGGGCCATCCCACAAGGGTGGCTCTTTTTTTATGTACAGCCCCTGTCGGGCCCCATCAGACGGAGCATACGCAGGGCCTCCTCGCGGCTGCGCGGGCCTGTCCGCCCACGGGGCGCAAACCCACCGGGGGCGCCTTTGTCTTCCTCTTCGTATTTGTATTGGTGCTGGTATTGGTCTTTGTTTTCTTCTTCTTTTT
>JAFQKM010000028.1 GCA_017396925.1 Clostridia bacterium | reverse complement strand
TCACCCGTGCCACCATCGAAAACGACATTGCCGCCATCATTGCCGAGAATACCGACCATTCCCGCCAGACCGGCCTGGCCGAGATCGGCAACCGCCTGCTCAAGAAATATTCCGACTTCGACGTCCGCACCTACGGCTACAGCACCCTTTCCAAGTTTGTGGCCGAAATGGAGCGCTTTGAGCTGGTCGACGAAAAGGGCGGCCCGGTGGTCAAGCTGCGCAATACCGACGGCCGAAAGGCCACCATTGAAAAGCACATCCGCAAGACGGTGGCGGCAGCCGGAAAGAATGGCATCGAGCTGGGCCTGCTGGGGCAGGGGATCTACCATTCCTTCGACGGCTTCAAGGCCAAGGATTTTGGCTACAATACCTTTGCACGATTCATCCGCACCATCGAGGGCATCGAGATCATCCGCGGCAAGGACAACAGCCAGACGGTACGCATGAAAAACGAGAAATAAAAAACAGCCTCTCCGATGGGTCTTCGGGGAGGCTGTTTCTGCATCACTGCATATTCTGGAACTTCTGACGGGTCTGGTTGATCTGGTCCTGCGGTGCCTGTGCAGGGGGATACCAGCCCTTTTCGGCCATCTTGTCGTAGATGGTCTGCTGCATCATCAGGACATCTTTGAGATTATCCTGCATGGCGGTGCGGACGTTGGGTGTGGCCGATTCGATGGTACCGTGCATATAAAGGTCGGCCAGCCCCTTGGTTTCCATCAGGATGGTCTCGCAGAGCATACGGGCCTGCTGGTCGTTCATCTGGGTATTGTTCTGATCGTTCATCTTTGACTTCCTCCGGATTACAGCAGCTGAAACAGCTTGTCAAACAGGTTCTGGTGCTTCATGGCCATGTCGGATACCACATTCTTCAGGGCGGGATCCTGCAGGCAGTCGGCATTCTGCATACAGCAGCTCTTCATGTGCTTTTCATGGTTGAGGGCATCTTCGATATAAAGCAGTTCTTTGGGACTCATGGGTTCACCTCCGTAAGATTTCGGGAATATTATGGGCAGAAACTATGGAGTTTATGCAGCTTTCCGACAAAGGAATTGCCTAAAATGCCTTTTTGATATATACTGGACACAGAGAAAATCCATCGGAGGTGAAAAGAGAGATGACACAGGAAAAGATCGACCGCATCAACGAGCTGGCCCGCCTGGCCAAGGCGCGTGAGCTGACTGCGGAAGAGACCGCCGAGCGCAATGCACTGCGCCGCGAGTATATTGATTCGGTCAAGGCCAGCCTGGTCGGCCAGCTGGACAATACCTATATCGTCGACGAGAAGGGCAACAAAACCCCCCTTAACAAAAAGAAGAACAAGTATCTGTCGTAATAAAAAAGCCCCTCCGAAGAGGGGCTGAAATTGATTTTTTTAGAGGAAGAAGCGGCTTTCCTTGCGTTCGGCCAGCTTCTGGTTGAAACCGACGCAGAACTCGTCGTAGGCGGGATTCTGCATACCCTTGGCCTTCATAGGGCAGACCTGGATGCAGCGGAAGCAGGAAATGCACTTGTCATTGTCGATGGTCTTGTTGTCGTCGGCAATGGCGCCGGCAGGGCAGGCCTTGCGGCAGGCGCCGCAGTTGACGCAGGCGTCGGACGTCGAGGGGCGGAACTTGCCGCCGCTGCCGCCATCCTTATAGGGGCGACCTCCGGGAATGACGTCGGTCTTGTCCTGGACGCCGCTGCGCAGGCTTTCGGCGATCTTCTTGCCAAAGGCTTCGTCCTCGGCCAGATCTTCGGCTGTGGGACGGCCGACGGCGATCTGTCCAAAGGTATGCTGGGCGACCAGTGCTGCAGCACCGACGGGGACAAAGCCGTTCTGCTTGGCCATGTCGCACAGCTCGACCAGCGCGTCATCAAAATC
>JAFQKM010000240.1 GCA_017396925.1 Clostridia bacterium | reverse complement strand
TGTCTGACTCTCGGAACCGCCTCTAAGGAGGCTTCGGTGCCTCGCGCCAATTCGGCTCCGATCTGCGGATCGGTTTCGCGGCAGCTCTGCGGAGCTGCACGCGGGTCAGGGTGTTTTTCCGCCGCGCATGTCGCCGGAAAAACAAATAGAATAAAGGATAACAGCCCTTCGGTTTTCGGAGGGCTGTTTTTATGGGGATGGGGCATATTTTTATGCAAAAGCCTATTCACAAATCAGCGCATCAGCGTTATACTATAAGCAAGAGCTATTGGTAAATCTATATTTCGGAAAGGAGCAACAATATGATCGGAACCATTGCGATCAATAAGATCAAGCAGGAAGAGGCCAAGCTGATCGATCTGGCCCAGAAAATGTGGGATGTCCCCGAGACCGCCTATAACGAAGTCAATGCCTGCAAGTGGACAGCCGAGCTGCTTCAGGAGCTGGGCTTTGAAGTCGAAGTCGGCGCCTATGGCCTGCCCACCTGCGTCACCGGCAAGTGGGGCAGCGGCAAGCCGGTCATCGGTCTGCTGGGTGAGCTGGACGCCCTGCCCGGCATGAGCCAGAAAATGTCGGCAGAAAAAGATCCCATCGTTCCCGGTGGCCCCGGCCAGGGCTGCGGCCATAATCTGCTCAATGTTGCCTGCCTGGCAGCGGCTGTGGGCATGAAGGCCGAGATGGAAGAGAAGAACCTGCCCGGCACGGTCATCTTCTATGGCTGCCCCGCAGAGGAAGTTATCACCGGTAAGGTCTTTATGGCCCGTGCAGGTGCATTCGACGACTTGGATGTTGCCTTTGCATGGCACGGCAACAAGTATAATATGATCGCCTATGGCGGCGGCAACGGCCTCAATTCGGCCATCTTCCACTTTAAGGGCCGCACCGCCCATGCCGGCGGCGACCCCCACAACGGCCGCTCGGCCCTCGATGCAGCCGAGCTGATGAGCGTCGGCGCCAACTATCTGCGCGAGCATGTCACATCCGATATCCGTATTCATTATTGCTATAAGGAAGCCGGCACAGCCCCCAATATCGTTCCCGATAAGGCTTCGGTCTGGTATTATGTCCGCGGTATGAGCCGCCAGACCATCGAAGAGACCTACGACCGTCTGGTCAAGGTGGCCGAAGGTGCAGCCCACATGACCGAGACCGAGCTGGAGATCGAGTTCCTGGGCGGCTGCTATGAAGGCATGGCCAATGAATATATGGTCGATCTGGTTCAGGAGACCTTCCATGAGATCCCCGGCCCCGAGTATACCGAAGAAGAGCTGGCCTTTGCCGAGGCCCTCAATAAGAACAGCCCCGTCTATGCCCAGAGCCTGGCATCGGGTGAACTGGACAACGGCCCCATCTTTAAGGGTGTTGCGCCCATTTCCCGCCGCAGCGGCGGCGGCTCCTCCGACGTAGCCGATGTTCAGCATATCGTACCCTGTGTCATGGTATATACAGCCACCTATAATCTGGCGGCGCCCGGCCACAGCTGGCAGATCACCGCCTGCGCCGGCAATTCCATCGGCTATAAGGGTATGCTGTATGGCGGCGAGGTCGTCGCGGCTGCAGCGCTCAAGATGATCGAAGAGCCTGCCCATATTGAAAAGGCCAAGGAAGAGTTCCGGAAGGTCATGAACGGCAAGACCTATAAGTGCCCCATTCCTATGGAAGTACCCATTCCCCAGCCCCAGGTCTAATAGTCTGACTCTCGGAACAAGCGAAGCTTGAAGGAAGAGGGAAAAGGGAAAAGTGAATAGAAAATGTGCCTGCGGCGCATAGAATAAAAAGCAGCCCATCCGATTGGATGGGCTGTCTTTTTGTGTGTTACTTGCCGCTGAGGGCGAGGGCGACCTTGCTGTTGTCGTCCATCGAGAGCTGCAGGCGGCGATAGCACTTTTCCAGCAGCTGGTCGCGCTCGACGGGGGAGAGGGTGGCACGGGCCGTCTGCAGGGCCTGATCGAGCAGGCCGCCCAGATCGAAGGTCAGGGCTGCCAGCAGGCGGTCGAGCTCGCGCTGGACGGTGTGCAGCTTGAGGTTGTTGAGGGCGCCGTCGTAGAAATCGTCGAGGCAGCAGCTGTCGATGGAACAGGCGCGGAGGAAGTCCTCCATACGGGGACTCTGCTTGTCGCGCTCGACCATGACGAAGAAGCGGGCGGTGGACAGGGTGGAGATCAGCGCCGAATAGTCGGAGTCGCTGGAGACCAGCATGAGGCCGTCGACGCCGTTGATGTAGTGCTCGCGGCAGGCACGGGCGGTCAGCATCCCATCGACCAGCGACTTGTTTTCCAACAGACGCTCGACCATCAGATGCTCGACAGGGATGTGGGTATAGTGCTCGAGCACCTGCCAGGCGGCCGTGGTGTGGCGGTCGTCAAAGAGCAGGATGCCCGAGATCTTGGCCAGCTCTTCGCTGTTGAGGGCGCGCAGGGCGGCGCACAGCTTGTAGGGGTCGGTATTTTCGCAGTCGACAAAGACGGCGACCTTGCGGCAGGCGCCGATGAAATCGTAGATGGTATTCTTGATGGCCTCGCCCACATCGCGGGTCTTGGCGGCGTCGTAGAAGTAGTCGTTGTGCTGCTCGTAGAGTAGGGTGACGAACTTGTGGTCGTTGAAGAGGATGTTGCCGGCCTCAAAAGGACGCCAGTTGATATAGACCTGATAGGGATAGCACTGCTTGTTGGCATAATAGACGTCGGCGGCCTCTTTGGTGCCGGCCTCGGTCAGGCCGTTGGGCATAACGAAGAGGTCACGGACATAGTCCCACTTGAGCCAGTCGGGAAACAGGCCGCGGCAGTTGTTGATGCGGTCGGAGATCAGACGGTTGAGCTCGACCACATGCTCGGCCAGACGGGTGCTGGACTTTTTGATGAAATGGACGCCGTCCTGCACCAGCTGCTTCATGGCTTCACGGGGCAGCTCGTCGAGATAATACAGGGTGCGGTGTTCACGGGTCATACGGTCATTGATGGCCTTGAAATTGCGCTCGATGGCGGTACGGATCATACAGAGATTGCGGATGATACGGGCATTCTTGTCGAGCTCCAGCTGCTGATAGCGGCTGCGCATGGGGGATTCGTGGGGATTGTCGAAAATGCGCTGGGGGATGCCGATGAGATAGGCGACCGTCGAGATGATCTCGTGCTTGTCTTCCTTTTCGGCGTAGGGGGAAGTGATATTTTCCAAAAGGCCCTCGAAGGGATTTTCGGGCAGGTGGGCGGTGCCGGCTTTTGCAATGCTGTTGGTGTAGATCTCCATGGTATGTTCTCCTCTCAGAAAAGTTGATGCTCCCAATGAATAGGGAGGTTTGAGTATAGGATACCCGACAAGGGGGAGGAGGGCCACTTTATGCCGGAGTTTCGGGGTCGCAGGCAAAAAAGAACCCCTCCGAAAACCGGAGGGGTTGGGGGCGGAGATTTACATATGCTCTGTCTTGAGGGCGCGGAGGGAATTGAGGATGGCCAGGAAGGCAACACCGACGTCGGCAAAGACGGCGGCCCACATATTGGCCTTGCCGAAGGCGCCGAGGATCATAACGCCGATCTTGACGGTCAGGGCAAAAACGGTGTTCTGCTTGGCGATGCCCAGCGTCTTGCGGGCGATGCGGATGGCGGTGGCGATCTTGGAGGGCTCGTCGGTCATGATGACGATGTCGGCCGCCTCGATGGCAGCGTCCGAGCCGAGGGCGCCCATGGCGATGCCGATGTCGGCACGGGCCAGAACGGGGGCGTCGTTGATGCCGTCGCCGACGAAGGCCAGCTTGGCGCCTTCCTTCTGAGCGGCCAGCAGAGCTTCGACCTTGTCGACCTTATCACCGGGCAGCAGCTGGGTATAGATCTGATCGAGGCCCAGCATTTTGCCGACGCGCTCGCCGGTGGCCTGATTGTCGCCGGTCAGCATGATGATCTGGCGGATGCCGCTCTGCTTGAGGTCGCGGATGGCGTGGGCGGCGTCGCTCTTGATGACGTCATTGATCAGGACATAGCCCATGAATCTGCCTTCACAGACGATGTAAACAACGGTGGCATAATCGGGGGCTTCGGGGGCGTCGATGCCGATCTGATCGATCAGCTTGCGGTTGCCGGCATAGACCATTTTGCCGTCGACCATGGCCGAGAGGCCCTTGCCGGCGATCTCGTTGACGTCGGTGACCCTGGCCTCGTCGATGTCCTTGCCGTAGGCCTTACGCAGCGACTGGGCGATGGGATGGGTGGACCAGGACTCGGCATAGGCGGCCAGACCGATCAGCTCGTCCTTGGATACGCCTTCGGCAGGGCAGATCTCTTCGACCTGGAAGACGCCGCGGGTCAGGGTGCCGGTCTTGTCGAAGACAACGGTATCGGCCTGGGCCAGGGCTTCCAGATAGTTGGAACCTTTGACCAGTACGCCGCGCTTGGCTGCGCCGCCGATGCCGCCGAAGAAGCTGAGGGGGATCGAGATGACCAGCGCACAGGGGCAGGAGATGACGAGGAAGATCAGCGCGCCCTTGAAGCAGGTGGCGAAGTTGGCGCCGAACAGGGGCGGGATGATGGCCAGACCCAGCGCCGAGAATACGACGATGGGGGTATAGTACTTGGCAAACTTGGCAATGAAGTTTTCGGATGTCGACTTCTTGCTGGAGGCATTTTCAACCAGGTCGAGGACCTTGGCGACCGTCGATTCGCCGAACCCCTTGAGGACGCGGGCGACCAGCAGGCCATTCAGATTGATGCAGCCCGACAGGATGGCGTCGCCTTCGGCAACGTCGCGGGGCAGCGATTCGCCGGTCAGGGCAGCGGTATCGAGGGAAGAGTGGCCTTCAAGAACAACGGCGTCGAGGGGAATGCGCTCGCCGGCCTTGATGACGATGACGTCGCCGATCTGAACCTCTTCGGGGTCGACGGTTTCGACCGAGCCGTCTTCACGGCGGACATTGGCATAGTCGGGGCGGATATCCATCAGATCGGAGATGGATTTTCTCGAGCGGTTGATGGCGTAGGTCTGGAAGAACTCGCCAACCTGATAGAAGAGCATAACGGCCACGGCTTCGTCGAAGTCGCGCAGGGCGAAGGCGCCGAAGGTGGCGATGGTCATCAGGAAGTTTTCGTCAAAGACCTTGCCGCGCTTGATGTTGCGCACCGCCTTGAGAATGACATCGTAGCCGACGATGACATAGGCGGCAACCAGCAGGGCTTCGTGCAGATAGGGGATGGCGTCCGGCATGAGCAGACCGGCAAAAAATAATACAGCGGCAATGATGATGCGCTGCAGGCGTTTTTTAAGCTTTTTGGTCATGTCTTTAAATCCTCACAAGATGTTCTGAAGTGGGGGCGGACAGGAATGCCCTGCCCGCCCATAGCCATTTTTAGCGGACGATGGTGGTGTCGTACTTGTCGGCGACCTTCTGGGCAGCCTTCAGGACTTCTTCCCACTTGGCGTCTTCGGCCTCGAGGATCAGCTTCATGCCCATGAAATTAACGGTGGCGGAAATAACGCCGTCCAGGGCCTGAATGCCGCGCTCCATGCCGGCAGCGCAGTTTGCGCAGTCCAGATCTTCCAGCTTGAATGTCTTCTTCATGATGTATACCTCCGGTATAATAATAAAATGAATACTTAATGCCTGACCCTCGAAACGCTTCGCTGGTTTCTCGGGCCAAGGGGGATCCGGCCGGCGGGCCGGTTTCGCCGCATCTTTGCGAAGATGCGTGCGGGTCGGGGTGTTTTTGGCCGGCACATGTCCGTCCAAAAACAGATGGATAAAGGGGAATACCTTTATTTCATGTATTTATCGAGAATGTTACTGAAGCTTTCAATGGCCTTCTCATCTCCATTTTCAATACCTTCTTTGACGCAGTGTTCAAAATGGTCCTTGAGGATCAGCCTGGAGATCTTGCTGACCGAGCTTTCGGCGGCCTTGAGCTGAAGGAGGATCTCTTCGCAGGGGCGGCCCTCGGCCATCATGCGGCGGATGGCGGCGATCGAGCCTTCGACGGTGGCCAGACGGGTATCCAGCGCTTTGCTGTAGTGGCTGTGGGAC
>JAFQKM010000027.1 GCA_017396925.1 Clostridia bacterium | reverse complement strand
TTGACCTTGAGGAAGGCCAGGGTGACGCCGACGGCCAGCGCATCGATGGAAGTGGCGATGGCCATGAGGGTCATGGTCTTTACGCCCATATCGTCGTCGCACGCCTCATCCTCCTGCTGTGATTCGCGGATCATATTAAAGCCGATATAGCCCAGCAGGAAAAAGGCGATCCAGTGGTCGATGGCAACGATCTGCTCGCTGAAGGCCGAGCCGAGGAAAAAGCCCAGCAGGGGCATACCGGCCTGAAAACCGCCAAAATAGGCGCCGGCCTTGAGCATACTGCCGGCATCGGCACGGCGCAGGGCCAGACCCTTGCACATGGATACGGCAAAGGCATCCATCGAAAGGCCGACGGCCAGAATAAACAGTTCGGTTAAAGACATTTTCTACCTCTTTTTCACAGCGCTTGATTTTTCATTGCTTCTCATTATAGAAAAATGCCCCTGCCCTGTCAACGGCCTGCCTGCATTTTGAACCTTTTGTAACGCCGTCAAAAAAAGGTTGACAAAGCGATGTTTTATCGTTTATCATAATTTTGGACAAAGAAATAACGTCGAATGACGATCACGGGAGAGAGGCGCCAAGGCGTCCGCCGAAGGGGAACTGCGAAAAGCTCTCAGGCAAAGGGACCGTGTTCCGACGACACTCTGAAAAGCAGCACTCAGCTGCACCGACGAAGCAACCTTACGGTTTTAAGGGGAATCTTTCAGGTCAATGGACAGAGGCATAACGATCCTGCTGCGGCAGGATGGGTTTATGCAGCTGTCTTTTTTTATTTTCCAAGCCATCCGGGCCTTTGTCCCCCAAACAAGCTAATTACCTTCTCTTTCCTTTTTCCCTGAAAAAGCCGTCTGGCCAGATGCCATACGGCTTTTTCTGTTTTTTACGGCAGCTTTGTGCTATACTGTATCTGTTCTGAAAATCCAATACGGGATGGACCGATCATGGAAAATCAAGACTTTCTCACCAAACAGCTAATTACATATCTGGGCAACAAGCGCGCCCTGCTCTCCTTCATCGGCCGCGGTGTTGACGAAGTCTGCCGCCGCACCGGCAAAGAGAAGCTCCGCACCGCCGACCTGTTCTCGGGCTCGGGTGTTGTTTCCCGCTATCTCAAGCAGTATGCCGCTTCCCTGCTGGCCAACGATCTGGAGGGCTATTGCCGCACCGTCTCGCTGTGTTATCTGGCCAACCCCGACGAGGGGATGCTGCGTGCCGCCCATGCCGATCTGCTGCTCGACATCGATGCACACCCTGTGGAAGACGGCTTCATCCGCCGCCTCTATGCCCCTGCCGACGAGCGGGATATCCGAAAGGGCGAGCGCGTCTTTTATACCCCCCGCAACGCCGCCTATATCGATACGGCACGCATGGCCATCGGCCGCCTGCCCGAAGACCTGCAGCCCTATTTTCTGGCCCCTCTGCTGTCGGAGGCCTCGATCAAGTGCAATACCTCGGGGGTCTTCAAGGGCTTCTATAAAGACCGCGCCACCGGCGTCGGCGCCTTTGGCGGCAGCGCAGCCAACGCCCTCTCGCGCATTCTGGCCCCCATCGAGCTGCCCTTCCCCGTCTTCAGCAATTTTACCGTCCCCTTCGAGGTCACATCCATGGACGCCAATGCCCTGGCCGGGCAGATGGAGCCGGTCGATCTGGCCTATATCGATCCGCCCTACAACCAGCACCCCTACGGCTCCAACTATTTCATGCTCAACCTGATCAACGACTATGAATCCCCCGATCCGTCGGCCATCAGCGCTGTTTCGGGCATCCCCGACACATGGAACCGTTCCGACTATAACAAGAGCGCCAAGGCTGCCGACACCCTGCTGGATCTTTGCGCAAAGACCCCGGCCGACTTCCTGCTGATCTCCTTCAATTCCGAAGGCTTCATCGGCCGCGAAGAGATGCAGCGCCTGCTGGGCGAGATCGGCAGAGTGACCGTCTTTGACACCCCCTACAACACCTTCCGCGGCAGCCGCAACCTGCGCGAGCGCCCCATCCACCTGCACGAGCTTTTATACCTCGTCGACAAACGATAGCCATAAGAAAAGACCTCCGGAGCCTTTCCGGAGGTCTTGTTTTTTATCTGCTATTGCGCATTTCTTCCTGCTTCTTAAGCATCTTGTAGGTCTCCATATCGTAGACGTGATACTTATCAAAGTAGGCCAGGGCCAGATTGAACTGGTCGTCGGTAAACATCAGGGTGACGTCGCGCTTGGTGGAAGTCACACGGACGCGGTTGAGGTCACCCTGACGGCGCTCGTAGTCGTAATACTTCATTTCCTTATAGGGTGTGCTCCAGCCGTTGATATAGAGGCCGTATTCGCTCAGGCCGTTCTTCATGGCAAAGTTGAGCAGGGCGGCAGCGACAACGGCGGCCATGGTGATCAGCGACCACA
>JAFQKM010000026.1 GCA_017396925.1 Clostridia bacterium | reverse complement strand
GCCATGCCCGGTGCCATGGTCCATCAGCTGAATGTTGAAAAGACAGTCACCTTCGGCATTGGCTCCATTCAGGGTGGTCAGGTACATAATGTATTCCCCGAGACGGCACGCATCCGCGGTACCATGCGTTTCTTCGACCGCGAGGAGGGCCGCAAGGCACTGGCCCTGAGCAAGAAGGTCGCTGAAAATGTTGCCGCTATCCACAACTGCACGGTCACCTTCGGTCCCCGCACCGAGGATGCGTCGAGCCCCGTTGTCAACAGCATTCCCCATGCCGAACTGGCCAAGAAGGTCATCCGAAGCCACTACGGTGCAGAGGCTGCTCCCGACGAGTTCCCCCTGTGGTATGCATCCGAGAGCTTCAGCTACTACTGCAATGCCTTCGGCGGCGTTCTGGCTCTGCTGGGTATCCGCAATCCCGAGGTGGGCAGCGGCGCCGAGCACCACAACGAGCATTTCGACATCGACGAGAGCGCCATGGATATGGGCGTCAAGAGCACCCTGATGTATGTCCTCGAGCTGATGAAGAACGGCATGCCCAAGTAAGAAAAAACAGAAGAAGCCGCCCGAAAGGGCGGCTTTTTTGCTGTGCACAGGCTGTTTCATTGACATTTAATGGGCTTGTATGCTATATTATATTTGATACCCTATGGGTACTTATTTGTATACAAAAGTTTGGAAACCGCAGAAAAGGGGGCACTTTTGGGCCTGTACATCCTTTTCCGAGTTTCGAGCCTTTTATCACGAAAGGAAGATAAATCAACCTATGACAGATCGCGAAAAAATTCGTAATTTTTCGATCATCGCCCATATCGACCATGGCAAGTCGACCCTGGCCGACCGCCTGCTGCAGATGTGCAATGCGGTCACCGACCGCGAGATGACCAGTCAGCTGCTCGACAACATGGAGCTGGAAAAGGAACGCGGCATCACCATCAAGTCCCGTGCCGTACTGATGGAGTATGAGGCGCAGGACGGCGAGGTCTACCACCTCAATCTGATCGACACCCCGGGCCACGTCGACTTCAACTACGAGGTCTCCCGTTCGCTGGCCGCCTGCGAGGGCGCAATTCTGGTCGTCGACGCCGCACAGGGCATCGAGGCCCAGACTCTGGCCAATACCTATCTGGCCCTCGAGAACGATCTGGAGGTCCTGCCCGTTGTCAACAAGATCGACCTGCCTTCGGCCCGCCCGCAGGAGGTCAAGGAAGAGATCGAAAATATCATCGGCCTGCCCGCCATGGATGCCCCCGAGGTATCGGCCAAGGCCAACATCAATATTCAGGCCGTTCTGGAAGACATCGTCCAGAATGTTCCGGCGCCCCGTGCCGGCGAAGAGGGCGTTACCCGCGCCCTGATCTTCGACAGCCAGTATGACCCCTACAAGGGCGTTATCGTCTTTGTCCGTGTCTTCGACGGCGAGTTCCGCCCCGGCATGAAGATCCGTATGATGGCCACCGGCGCCGAGTTCCAGGTCGTCGAGGTCGGCTATCTGCGCTCCCTGTCGATGGAGCCCTGCGAAGTTCTGACCGCCGGCGAGGTCGGCTATATCACCGCTTCCATCAAGACGGTCAGCGATACCAGCGTCGGCGATACCGTCACCGATGCCGGAAACCCTGCCGCCAAGCCTCTGGCCGGCTACAAGCAGGTTCAGCCCATGGTCTTCTCGGGCCTCTATCCTGCCGACGGCAAGAAGTACCCCGACCTGCGCGACGCGCTGGAAAAGCTCCAGCTCAACGATGCATCCCTGACCTACGAACCCGAAAGCTCGGCTGCACTGGGCTTCGGCTTCCGCTGCGGCTTCCTGGGTCTGCTCCATCTGGAGATCATCCAGGAGCGCCTCGAGCGTGAATACAACCTCGATCTGATCACCACCGCCCCCAGCGTAGTCTACCGTATCAAGCTGACTTCGGGCGAGATCGTCATGATCGACAACCCCCTCAACTATCCCGCACCCACCGAAATCGAATATGCCGAAGAGCCCATCGTCAAGGCCTCGATCATCACACCTTCCGAGTATGTCGGCAATCTGATGGATCTGTGCCAGGACCGCCGCGGTACCTTCAAGGATATGAAGTATCTCGATACCAACCGTGTCGAGCTGCATTACGAACTGCCCCTCAACGAGATCATCTACGACTTCTTCGATGCCCTCAAGTCGCGCACACGCGGCTATGCATCCCTCGACTACGAGATGCTGGGCTATCAGAAGTCCAATCTGGTCAAGCTGGACATCCTGCTCAACGGCGAGGTCGTCGACGCCCTGTCCTTCATCGTTCATACCGAGAAGGCCTATGCCCGCGGCCGCAAGATCGTTGAAAAGCTCAAGGAGAATATTCCCCGTCAGCTCTTTGAGATCCCCGTACAGGCAGCCATCGGCGGCAAGATCATCGCCCGTGAGACCGTCAAGGCCATG
>JAFQKM010000239.1 GCA_017396925.1 Clostridia bacterium | reverse complement strand
CTACACGGCTTTAAAAAATATTAAGAAGTCAGACCCAAAAAGGATATGGACAAGTTTTTGCGGTTTTGATATAATAACATGAGGTGCACATATTGCGTTTTTTTATTGAAAGCAGCAGCATCGAAAAGGGCATCGTCACCCTGAGTCAGGAAGACAGCGCCCATATTTCCAAAGTCCTTCGTATGCGCGAAGGCGAGATGATCACGGTTTGTGATGCGCAGGCGGAACATCAGTGCCGCATCTGTGCTATAGATAAAGGCCAGCCTGTCCGGGCAGAGATCCTTTCATCCGGCCCCCATACCACCGAGCCGGATGTTTTTGTCACGGTCTATGCAGCCCTTTCCAAGGGCGACAGGTTCGATTACCTTGTGCAGAAATGCACCGAGGTCGGCGTTTCCCATATCGTTCCCTTTGTATCCAAGCGCTGTGTCGTGCGGCTGGAAAATGCCAAAGACAGCGAGAAGAAGCGTGTGCGCTACGAGCGCATCGCCCTGGAGGCCTCCAAGCAGTGCCTGCGCTCCCGTCCCGTATCGGTGGGGGAGATCCTGCCCTTCGAGCAGGCCATGCAGCAGGCTGCAGCCGACGAGTGCTGCCTCTTCCTGTATGAGGGGGAAAAGAACCGTTCATTCAAGCAGATCCTCGAGTCGTTCGGCTCGTTCAAACGGATCAGCATCATCACAGGCCCCGAAGGCGGATTCGAGCCGTCGGAGGCCGAGCTGGCGTCTGCTCTGGGCGCCCATTCGGTTTTGATCGGCCCGCGTATCCTGCGCTGTGAAACAGCGCCTGTGGCAGCGGTCAGTGCGGTCATGTATCATACCGGTAATTTTGACGTTGGAGTGTGAGTGTTTTGAAAAAGGAACAGATCTCTAAGAAGAATAAGGCGAAGGAAGAGCTGCGCAAGCAGGAAGACTTTATCGCCAATCGCGTAATGGCCGTCTTTTCGGGCGCTGTCGTTATGCTGTGGGGCCTGGCCTATCTGTGGAGAGGTTATGATGTTGGCGCCACCCTGCTGGCCGCCATCAAGATCAACAATATCCTGATCGGCGTTTCGGCTGTCGGCTTTGTCGCCAGCCTGATCTGGTGGATCTCGCAGATCAAGAAGGGCACCAATAAGGAGCGTCCCGTTCTGACCGGTTCGATGTTCGCCCTGTTTTTCGGCGCCCTGCTGGTATCGGTCCTGCTGATCAAGTATGACTATGATTCGGCCAAGCGCGTTCTGTATGTGGTCATCCCCGGTGCAGCCATCCTGCATCTGGTCTACAGCACCTATCAGCGCGAGTTTTTCTCCTTTGCGCTGACCCATTCGGTCATCTGCTATCTGCTGTGGATCATGGCAAAGACCTATAATCCCAGCCTCGAGCTGGCCGCACTGGCTGCCATCCTGGTCATCTGCGTTGTTGCTTTTGTCTTCTTCCTGCTGGCCAAGCGCCACGACGGCGAGGGTCACTTCGGCCCCATCACCATCCGTCTGTACGACAATAAGAAGCTCAAGACCGACCATGTCGCCCTGATCTACGGCGGCACAGCTCTGCTGGCCGGTGCTGCTTTTGCACTGGGCAACCCCTATGCCTATTATATCCTCTATGCCCTGGTCGGGCTGGTTGTCGGCGCCGCTGTTTATTTTACAGTCAAGCTGATCTAAAATATGTCAGATCCCCGCGGGCAGAGATTTCTCTGCCCGTTTTCTTTTTTTGAAAACCTTGCATTTTCCGGAACCTTTTCGGGTTATACTCAGTATAAGAAACAGAACCCGATTTTTGATCAAAGAGGTGTTATTGTTGAAAACCATCCGCAGAAGCATGGCATCCCTGCTGCTGGTCTGTATGCTGCTGACCCAGACCGTGCTGGCCGCGCCGGTGCCAAAGAGCTTTACAAGTGAGCTGGACGCTGCCGAGGCCTTTGCCGGCCTGCTGCAGAACGGCGAGACCGTCATGCACATTCAGGTGCCCAACAGCTTCGACTATACCCTGTGCTATCGGTATCTCTCGATGCTCTATCGCGATGCCTATGTATTTGAATATATGCCCACGCCGGTCAATGCCTATGTCAAGGTGGTCTACAACGACGCCGCCAAGCATGCCGAAGCCGAAGCCGAGGCGGCCCGTCTGGCCAGAAGCCTGCTGCGCAGCGACATGACCGAATGGGAAAAGTATCTGGCCATCCATGCCTATCTGCGCGACAGTGTGGAGTATGATATGCATGCCGCCCTCAATCAGGGAGTCGAGACCAGCGATGCCTTTTCGGCCTACGGCGCCCTCATCGACGGTCTGGCCGTCTGCGACGGCATCAGCGCCGCCTTTGCCATGATCTGCCGTGCCGCCGGCCTGCCCTGCATCTATGTGGCCGCCCCCGGAATGAACCACGCGTGGAATGCCGTGTGGTATCAGGGCGAGGTGCGCCATATCGATACCACCTACGAGCTGACCGGCCAGACCGAGACCAAATACTTTATGCTGACCGACCGCCAGATGGCAAAGGATCACAGCTGGGACAGCGCCATGCTTCGCAAGCTGACCGACAGCCTGTGGGACGATCGCTATGTCGGCGCCTATATTCTCAACAGCATCGGCGGCCTGTTCCGCGGCTCCGACAAGGGCTGGGAGCTCGACCGCAAGCCGACCCGCGCCGAAGCGGCCATCATGCTGGTGCGTTTCCTCGGCCTGGAAGAGGAGGCCCTGCGCAATGCCGGCCGCATGCATATGCCCTTTACCGACGTCAATCCCAACCACGCGCCCTATATTGCCATGCTTTATGCCATGGGTCTGACCAACGGCACCGGCCCCACCGCCTTCTCGCCCAATCTGGAGGTGCAGCCCCGCGACTATATGACCTTTATGCTGCGTGCATTGGGCTATGATGACGGGGCAGGGGACTTTTCCTGGCGCACAGCTGTGGAAGACAGCCTGCACATGGGCGTCCTCGATCTGAATACCTACAACCGTCTGACCGGCACGCCCTTTGATCGCGGCCGCATGGCCAGCGTCAGCGTCGCCGTCCTCAGGGCCAGAGATACCGGCGGAGAACTGCTCTATGAGCGCCTTGCAAAGCAGGGTGTGCTTTCCCGGGAAAAACTTCTGGAGTTTTTGGGAAAATAATAAAAAAGGTGTTGACAAATCAAAAGTCATGCTATATAATCTTTCTTGTTCGCAGCGAATAAAAGCTGCGGCAGAGAGATGGCGGCGTAGCTCAGTTGGCTAGAGCATCCGGTTCATACCCGGCAGGTCGTTGGTTCAAGTCCGACCGCCGCTACCATCTTTGGCCCGTTGGTCAAGCGGTTAAGACACCGCCCTTTCACGGCGGAAACATGGGTTCGATTCCCGTACGGGTCACCAACAAAAAGCAGCTTTCGAAAGAAGGCTGCTTTTTCTTTTATCTGCTGTTTCGCATTTTGAAAAAAACAGAAAAAAGTATAGAAAAAGGTGTTGACAAATCCCTGTCTATGCTATATAATCTGTCTTGTTCGCAGCGAGCGAAAAGCGTTGCGGCGAGGAAAT
>JAFQKM010000238.1 GCA_017396925.1 Clostridia bacterium | reverse complement strand
CTTATTAGATTTTTTTGCCTTGCCATACATGAAAAAACAAGGACTTACTTTATGCTTAGAAGCTCATATGCGGCTCCCAAACATTACCTTTATGTAACCCGTAAATCCTTTCGCAAAAGGGACACTTTGCGAAAGCAGAAAAACCGCAATTTTGACATTGTCGGAACCATAAGTATTTACTAATACCACACCCATTTTTCGGTGTAAATTTGCGAAAATCGGGCATAAAAAATACCCATGACCACTTTTGGTCATGGGTATGATTTTTCTTCTCGTTATGCTTCGAAGAGAGCATCGAGCAAAATGCCGCAATTCTCGTCTGAGTATTCTACCTCGGCCGAATACTGGCGCGCGATCTCGACCAGATCATCGAGGGTGATGCTGCCGTGCAGGACGGCATGAACGCGGCAGAGGGCACGGATGATCCGATAGCTCAATACAGCAAAGGCGGCACGTCCCTCGTAATCGCCATCGTCCAGCGCGCCGGGCAGATGACGGTAGAGGAAATAGACCAGCAGCTGCTCGAAGGCGATCTCCCATTCGGGCGTATCGAGCTCAGAGGCATCCTGCAGATCAATGTCGCGCAGTTCACAGAGACGGTCGGTCCAGCTGCCTTCCAGGCGTTCCAGTTCGAGGTAAATCTCGGCCCACTCGGCAAGGCTGCGGCCTTCCAGCGAGATCTGGGCAGTTTCGAGAATATCCTCGGCGCGGTCTTCGATCGATCGGCTGCGATCCTGGGCCATCTCGGTCAGCTCCCGGCGCCAATCCAGCATAGAACGGTCGGCCTCATGCAGCAGCTGATCTCCGTCATCGTCTTCCAGTTCGACCAGCACCGTTCTTTCGCTCCGCTTCAAAATCAGCTCTCCCGCCGCTTCACAGCAGAGGCCCAGGCCGATCTCGGTGCGGTCGGAAAGAAAACTGCGGAAACGCGGATGGTCACGGCAGATCTGGCAAAGGCTGCCCTCTCCCAGGCCGAGGATCAGGTCGCACAGGCCCTCTCTGTTGAGGAACGGACAGCGCTCGTACGCTCCAAGAATAAAATGGGGCGGATCGGCACTTTCATCGATGCCCTTCTGCAGGCGCTCGGCCAGAGGCCCTTCGACGGTATGGTAATAGGCCAGCGTATCGGGATCGACATCGATCTCCCAACCAATGCAGCAGCTGTGCCGACAGGCGCCGGCAATACACTTGAAGTCTTTATAATAATCGGGTGCGATCAGTTTCATCTATAATCCTCCTTATGGAATATCACAATTTTAACACAGAACTGCGCAAATAACTATTGCTTTTTTGTGCAGACTTGCCTAAAATGGAGGTAGCACCAATTAAACAAAAAAGGAGTAATTGCTTTATGAAATTCGATTTTACCTCGATCATCGATCGTCACGGCAAGGATGCCATTGCAGTCGAAATGCCCGGTAAGGGCGGCTGGGCACCTCCGGGCCCCATTGAAGGTTTTGATGTTATCCCCATGTGGGTTGCCGATATGAACTTTGCTACAGCACCTTCCATCCCCCAGGCCATCATTGATCGTGTTGAGCATCCTGCTTACGGTTATTTTGCACCCCGTCAGGAATACCTGGACGGTATCGTCAACTGGCATAAGAACCGCAACGGCGTCGAGTGCATGGAACACAAGCACATCGGCTATGCCAACAGCGTTCTCGGCGGCGTTGTTACCGCGCTGAACGTTCTGTGCTCCAAGGGCGACAACGTTCTGGTCCACTCCCCCACATACGTTGGCTTCACCGGCGCGCTGGGCAACAACGGCTATAAGATCATCCACTCCGAGCTGAAGAAGGACGAGCAGGGCATCTACCGCATGGACTTTGAAGATATGGAGCAGAAGATCGTCAAGAACAAGATCCATTGCGCCATCATGTGCTCGCCCCACAATCCCACCGGTCGTGTATGGGAGCGCTGGGAACTGGAGAAGGCCATGGAGCTCTACAAGAAGCATGACGTTTATGTCATCTCCGACGAGATCTGGTCTGACCTGATCATGCCCGGCTACAAGCACATCCCCACACAGATGGTTTCCGAGGACGCCAAGCAGCGTACCGTTGCCGTCTATGCTCCTTCCAAGACATTTAATCTGGCCGGTCTGGTCGGCTCCTACACCGTTATCTACAACAACTGGCTGCGCGATCGCTGCAACAAGGAAGCCAGCCTGAGCCACTACAACCAGATGAACGTCCTGTCGATGTACGGCTGCATCGGCGCTTACAGACCCACCGGCTATGAGTGGCTGGATGAGCTGATCCAGGTCCTGAACGGCAATATCAACTACGCTTACGACTACATCACCAAGAACTTCGAAGGCGTTAAGATCCAGAAGCCTCAGGGCACATACATGCTCTTCATCGACTGCACAGAGTGGTGCGAGAAGCACGGCAAGACCATCGACGAAGTCCAGAAGGCTTGCTGGGATCACGGCGTCACCATTCAGGACGGCCGCGGTTTCCATGGTCCCTGCCATATCCGCATGAACCTGGCTCTGCCTCTGTCCCGCGTCGAGGAAGCTATGGACCGTCTGTCCAAGTACGTTTTCATCGACTAATTCAAGCTTTATGGCGGGCTCCCATCCGGAGCCCGCTTTTTCTAACCGGTTTATTGTCAGAAAGGAGAAAACCATGGATTTTCTGCAGCTTTCCCACGACCGCTATTCGGTCCGTAAGTTCAAGGATACCCCTGTCGAGCAGGAGAAGATCGATAAGATCATCGAAGCCGCTATGACAGCCCCCACCGCCTGCAACTGGCAGCCCTTTAAGGTATGGGTCATCCAGAGCCCCGAGGCCGTTGCTAAGGTCTATGAGACCACACCCTATACCTTCGGCACCAAGCTGTTTTTTGTCATCGGCGGCGATCCCAAAACCGCATGGACACGTAAGTATGACCAGAAGGGCTTTGCCGATGTCGATGCTACTATTGTGGCCACACAGATGATGCTGGAGATCCATGATCTGGGTCTCGGCACCACATGGGTCGGCTCTTTCGATGAGCCCAAGCTCAAGGCTGCCTTCCCTGAGATGGAAGGCTATGAACTGATTGCCATGTTCCCCACCGGCTATCCCGCCGACGATGCCGAACCTTCCAAGCTTCACGCCGTTTCCAAGGCCAAAGAAGAACTGGTCGCCGTTCTGTAACTCCCATCAGGACAAAAAAATCCCTCTGCCGCATTGGCAGAGGGATTTTCTGTTTTATTCTGCAAAGTTCATCATCAGCTGGGCCAGCTGGCTGCGCTCCATACTGTCGCGCGGCAGCAGATCCTGTCCGTCGCCGTTGAGGTATCTGTGGCAGACCGCCCAGCGAACGGCCGTATCGGCATAGGCGCTGACCTTTGCATGATCACCAAATCGGGTCAGGTCGGCATCGTCCATCGACAGGTCACGGCCAATATGGCCGGCATAACGATAGAGAATCACAGCGGCCTGCTCGCGGGTCAGGGGCTCCAGCGGTGCAAAGGTGGTCTCGCTCGTACCCTTGACGATCCCCATGGCCGCCGCCCAGCGGACAGCTTCGGTATACCAGGTGTCGGCCGGAATATCCCCGAAAGGCATCCAATCGTTGACCACCGGACATCCCTCCATGCGCCAAAGAATGGTGACCAGCATAGCACGGTCGACCGTCTGATCGGGGCTGAAGATATCGGGCGCTGTGCCCCGCATGATGCCCTGTTCATAGGCCCAGCAGACAGCGTCATAGTACCATGCGCCCTTCTGAACATCGGTGAAGGGCAGTTTTATTTCGGGCTCGTAACCGGCTCCGCTGCTCTCCCCGGTCCCCGGCGCCTCGGGTGCCGAAGGCTCGACGGGCGGCGTTGTAACGCCGTCATACAGGGTAATACCGGCTGTACGGATTACGCCATCGACTTCGCCGGTGACGGTATACCGGCCGCCATCTTCGGGCAGCTGCCGGAGGGTCACAGCGACCACCTTACCGCTGCCGATCTGCCGGAGGGCGGCAATCGATGTCAGCTCTGCATCCATCATGGCATTTTCGATCGGACTGCCGGCGATCAGATAAAAGGTGCTTTCGATCTCTTCGACAGTGTATTCTTCGATCAGCTGATCGATGCTTGCCGTCTTTCCGCTGTAAAAGGCCAGGATCGGCAGATCGATCTTAATGGGAAAACGATAGGTGCGTCCGTTATAATCGGCGCTGGCAGCATCCTCGCCGAAATCCGCCCCGGTCAGTACCAGACCGCCCTCAGCCTCTGTATGATCGACGATATCAGGCAGGTCCAGCCTTTCCGCTTCGGCCTCCGAGCCGTCGGGCAGCAGAAGAACAAAACGCCCCTCCGCCTTTTCTCCTCTGGGCAGTGTCAGTGCTTCACAGACCGTACCGTCGGCCTGACGAAAGACCAAAGCGGGCAGATCATTCTTCAGCCGCAGCGAAACCGTTGTATTATACCCCATTTCGTTGAAATAGACGCGCACACGCAGCCGATCTCCCACCCAGCCATAGGGAAAGCTGATCGTGATTTCTTCCTCGGTATACTCCAGCTCGGCAAACTCGGCGCTCTCGCCCACCAGCACGGCCTTTTCAAAGGTAAAGCCTTCCGAAGTGGTCAGGCTGACGGTGTCGTGTTCCTCCGAGACTGCAAAGGTCCCCTTCTCCGACCAGATCAGCTCCGGCTCGGGCTCCTCTTCTTCGGGGATCTCAGATTCGGTACCGCCGCCGGAAGGCAGATCGGCGTCTTCCGTATCCCCATAGACCGTCACCGGGAAAGCGTATGTTTCTCCTTCGGCCATTGTAACCGTAACGGTACCGCTGCCCGGCGCTTCCAGAATAAGACGCCAGCGCCCGTCACCCAACGCATCGACCGAAACATGCTCGTCTCCCTCGACCTCCGCATCGGTCAGATAGACTTCATCGAACATAAAGCTTCCCTCGAAGGCCTTGGTCACATCGCCGCTCAGGGAGGATCTGGGGATCCGCATGATCTCGCTGTCTACCCAGATCTCCGTTTCAAACTGCAGGCCGCCGGCAGCTGCGCTCGACATGGGCAGCAGGGTCAGGACCATCAGAAAAACCAGCAGTCCTGTCAGGATCTGTTTCTGTTTCATATTCGGCTCCTTCCGCATACACGCTTATTCTTCCACCTTGCGCGGCTCAAAAAGATCCTCCACGCGAACGTCCAGCACCTTGGCCAGGCCGTACAGTTCGATATCGGTGACCGTACGCAGCTTATCCTCAATACGGGAGATCGAGCCGCGGCAGACATAAATGGCCTCCAGCTGCAGTTTGTCCGACAGGGCCTGCTGGCTCAGCCCTTTTTCGGTGCGCAGTTCACGCAGGCGGCTGCCGATCATATTCATTTCTTTTCCATCCATGACTCTCGCCATGATACCACCCCTTTTGTCTTAACATAGGACAAGTTAAAGGTAGCCTATAGATGTGAAATATTTGTCCTGTCACAGGACAAATTGGCAAAAAATATCGAAAAAGGAAGAATTATGAAAAAAGGCAGCCCGAAGGCTGCCTTTTCATCTGCAGTTATCTTATACATTCAGCAGGATCAGGGATGCCAGAATGATGCCCATGGCAGCCAGCTGACGGCGGCTGAGCTTTTCCTTGAAGAAAAGTGTGCCGGCCAGCGTGATGATGACGATGGTGGATACGCTGCGCATGGGATAAACGATAACGGCCGGTATGGTCTCCAGCGCCTTGAGGGTAAAGCGCGCACCCATGAAATTGGGGACACCGACCATCATACCGAAGCCGACCTCGCGCAGGCCGGGACGTTCCTTCTTCATCAACACGATCATCGAGCAGAAGATAAAGGCCGAGCTGAAGGTAAAGAAGAGGAAGTTGGGCGAGAGCACCTGATCGCCGATCTCGCTGAAGACCTTGGCCATGATGCCGGCGAGACCGTCGGCAATAAAAAGCATAACCAGCGCCTTTTTATCGCCCACATTGCCGGCATCCTTCTGATAATTGAGGATGAGAATGGCTGCAATGGCCAGCACCGAGCCGAGGATCTGCATCACAGTGGGTGCCTCATGGAAAAACAGGATGGCAACGGCCAGCGGAACCAGCAGGCCGCCCATACGCGAAAAGACCGACGGCAATACCACGCCGTTGCGCGGAATGTTATACTGCATCATCAGCAGGCCGGCCATATAGAAAATACCGTTGATCACACCCATACCCAGAGTGCGTCCGGCCAGCGGATGCTCAGGCATAACATTGCCAAAGCCCATAAAGCTGCCGGCCACCAGCAGGCAGGTCAGATAATTCATGGCAACCATCCCCGTCTTGCTGCCGATGCGTCCCTCGCTGATGCGCATGACCAGCGAAACCATCGAACCGCAAAGAATGGAAAGCAGAAGATAGATCATAAACAATATCCCCCAAAGCTTCTTTATTTTTCTCTTATCAGTATACCATACCCCACGGGAAAGGCAATGTACAAAAACAGCTATTCGCTTCATTTTCTTTACAGGAACTTTACATCCCTGCCTTTCTTTTGTCTATTTTGTGCAAAATTTTTTATATTTTCTTGGATAATTCAACTAATTTTCGGTTGATTTCTCCGTTTCGTCGCTGTATACTATCGTGGTGCCAAAAGGCACCCTACAATATTAGAAAAGAGAGTATATACCATGTCCACCCTGCTTTCCGTTTCGATCGCTTTGCTGGCCGGTCTGCTGATGACCCGTGCCGTCAAGCCGCTCAAACTGCCCGATGTCACCGCCTACCTGATCGCAGGCGTCCTGATCGGCCCCTACT
>JAFQKM010000237.1 GCA_017396925.1 Clostridia bacterium | reverse complement strand
TTGAGGACATTTCTGCGATCATTCACATTTGCATCTACGGAAGAGAGTTCCATTACTGAACTGTTTAAAATGAATCAGGCACCACGGGATGTTAAAGTCCTGTGGTGCCTTTTCCTATGCCTTTTTCCGTCATATCGACGAATAGATTTCGATTCCTACCTAAATCAGTCCAAAGGGTAAAAGGGAATTGGCGGGGGTCTGTCGCCCTTGCGAAATCCACAGTGCTGTGATAAACTGTCTACAAATCAGCAACCGGGAAAGGAAGGATACCATGTATCGGTTTGACCGCAGCGAATACGAGCGCCGCATGCAGTGGTTTACCCACGCACGCTTTGGCATGTTCATCCATTGGGGCCTGTATGCCATACCGGCCAGAGGCGAGTGGCTGCGCAATTATGAAGAAATGCCGGCCGAGGACTATATGCGCTATTTCGAGCAGTTCGACCCGGTCGACTACGATCCCCGCGCCTGGGCCAGAGCGGCAAAGGCGGCCGGGATGCAGTATGTCGTGCTGACCGCCAAGCACCACGACGGCTTCTGCCTCTTCGACAGCCAGTATACCGATTTCAAATCGACCAATACAAAGCTGGGCCGCGACATCGTGGCCGATTTTGTCGAGGCGGTGCGGGCCGAGGGGCTGAAGGTCGGCCTCTATTTCTCGCTGCTCGATTGGGTCCATCCCGATTATCCCCATTACGGCGACGAAAAGCATCCCATGCGCAATAACCCCGCATATGGAAACGAGGGCCGCGACTTTGACCGTTACCTCGATTATATGCATGCCCAGGTGCGTGAGCTCTGCACCAACTACGGAAAGCTGGACATCCTGTGGTTCGACTTTTCCTATGCCCATATGCGCGGCGAGACCTGGCGGGCGGCCGAGCTGGTGGATATGGTGCGGAGGCTGCAGCCGGGGGTCATCATCGACAACCGCCTGGAGGTCAGCGGCGAGGGCTACGGCTCGCTGGCCGAATGCCGCCCGACCCCCTATCACGGCGACTTTGTCAGCCCCGAAAAGATGATCCCGCCAAACGGCATTCAGGACGCCGAAGGGCGCGATCTGATCTGGGAGGCCTGCGTTACCATGAACGACAACTGGGGCTATAATGCCAACGACCATTACTTCAAGCCGGCCTCCATGCTGATCAAAAAGCTGGTCGAGTGTGTCTCCAAGGGGGGCAATATGCTGCTCAATGTGGGCCCCGACGCCAGAGGCAATATTCCGCCACAGTCGATGGCACGTCTGGAAGCCATCGGCGCCTGGATGAAATACAACCGCGAGAGCATCCTCGGCTGCGGCAAGGCCGGCCTGCCCAAGCCCGACTACGGCCGCATCACCGCCAATGGGAAAAAGCTCTATTTCCATATCTACGAAAACACCCTCGGCCCCCTGCCTCTGTTGGGGCTGCGAAGGGAAGAGATCGACAGCATCCGCTGGCTGGCCACAGGGGCCGAGATCCCCATCTCCACCTCGTGGGTCCACAGCGACTATCCGCAGATCGTTTTTGCCGACCTCGGCCCCGATCCGGTGCTGCCCGACCCCATCGATACCGTCATCGAGATCACCCTGAAATAAACACAAGGCCACCCGTTTGCTGCCGGGTGGTCTTTTTTAAAAATTACTTCGGAAAAGCTATTTACAAATTACTAATGATATGTTATAATACAGGTGGGCGATCCTGCCTGATGTATCCGGAGCATCCAGGGGCGCCTTCCTGTGCATCGGCGGTCGCCGGCCAACCCATGCCGCCGCATACGATCGGATCCCATGTTCAGCCCTTTCAGCCACGACGAAGACAAAGAAAAAGACAAAAACAAAGAAGAAAACAAAAACAAAGAAAAAGAAGAAAACGAGGACAAAGAAAAAGACGAAGAGAATCAGGCTTCGCCTGCAATATCCCCCTTTATCCCCCTTGGGGAAACCGACATGGGGGACGAAAAAAGCCCCACCGAAAAGGTGAGGCTTGTGGGGTTCGGATCAGTCGATGACCTTGACGGTTTCGATAATGGGCATTTCTTCAACATTCTGAATGACGCCGTTGTTGTCGCAGATGACCGCACCGCTGGCGACCCAGTCGCACAGCGCATCGACGACATCCATACCCTCGGTAACGGTGCCGAAGGCGGCATAGTCGCCGTCGAGATAGGTGCTGTCTTCATGGACGATGAAGAACTGCGAGGAGGCGCTGTCGGGCTCTTTGGTACGGGCCATCGAGATGGTGCCGCGGACATGGGAGATGGTGTTCTTGTCCCAGCCGTTGCTCTTGAACTCGCCAAAGATGTTGGTGCCGCTGCCGCCGACGCCGTCGCCGTTGGGCGAGCCGCCCTGGATCATGAAGTAGGGGTAGATACGATGGAAGGTCAGGCCGTCGTAGAAGCCCTCGTCGGCCAGCTTGAGGAAATTGTCGACCGTGGTGGGGGCCATGTCGGCATCCAGCTCGACGGTGATGGTGCCATAGTCGCGGACGACGATCTGGGCATGATGCTTGCCGCTGATGGCAGGCAGCTCGCGGTTGTCGGCCTTGAACTTGCCCCATACGGTGACGCCGATGAAGAAGGCCAGGACGACGACGATCATGGTAATGCCCATCTTCTTGATGTCGGCGGATTCCTTATCGGGTGTGTTCTGTGTAGACAAAATAAAACATCCTTTCATAAATTGGGATAAGCATAATCCTTATATTATCAAACTGCCGGCGGTTTTTCAACCGCTGAATTGTAAAAAGAAAGAGCCCGGAGGTGATCCGGGCCCTTGAAAGGTTTATTTTGCCATGTTGTCTTTAACCATGCCGATGAAATGCTCGAACAGAGGGGTCATGTCGGGGCCTTCGGGAGGTTCGGGGAAATCGCCGCGCATACGCTCGGGGTGCCACTGGAAGCCGATGATGGGCAGGTCCTTATGCTCGATGGCTTCGGCGACCGTGCCGTTGTCGGAGGTGGCGGTGATGACCAGCTCGTCGGCCAGCTTGCCCAGCTTGAGGTTGTGGCGGCTGTTGATATAGAAGCCGGTGCCGAACAGGTTGTGGAGGATCGAGCCCTCGGCGACCTCGATGGTGTGCTTGGTCATCATATGCTCGATGCCCGAGTCATACTTGAAGTTGATCTGCAGGTCGCCGCCGAAGGAGACGTTGAGCTGCTGCATACCGAGGCAGATGCCCATGATGGGCTTGCCGGCCTTGCGGAAGGCGGTGATCAGCTTCTGGTCGTCGACGTTGCGGTCGGTGTGTTCGGTGCCGGTGTTGAGCTTGGGATCGGGCGAGAAGCCCTGCGAGCCCGACAGCACCAGACCGTCGGCCATGGCGGCGTATTCGTCGTAGCTTTCGGGGTCAAGCGCCAGCAGGGGAATGCCGCCGGCAGCAGCCACAGCTGCGGTATAGGTCTTGTTGAGGGTCAGGCTGAGGCCGTGGAAATGGCGGTCATAGGCGCGGCCGCCGGTGATCAGAATGATGGGTTTTTTCATAATGGCAGCCTCCTTTACTTGCACAGTTCGACAAAATGCTTGAAGATGCGGCCGTCGGCGGGCAGGTCGCCGGCTGCACGCTCGGGATGCCACATAACGCCGAATACGGGCAGGGACTCGTGCTCGATGGCTTCGATGATGCCGTCGGGGGCGATGGCGGCGGCCTTCAGGCCTGTGCCCAGCGCGTTGGGGGCGTCGTGGTGGCAGGAATTGACCTGTTCTTCGGCATTCAGGACCGAAGCCAGCTTTGTACCTGCCTGCAGGCCGACCGAATGGAAACTGAACTTTGCCTGCTCGGTGGTGGCGTTCCAGCCGCCCTTGGGGGCATTCTCGTCGGGATGGGCCTTGCCGGTGGCCTTTTCGATGTCTTTATAGAGGGTGCCGCCCAGCGCGACGTTGATGACCTCGCAGCCGCGTCCGACGCCCAGAATGGGCTTGCCGGCCTTGAGGAAGCGATCGCACAGCTCGAAGTCGAGGTCGTCGCGGGTGCGGGAGAAGGGGGGCATTTCGGAAAAGTCCTTATAATAGGCGCCCCAGCGGTAGCACAGCAGGTCGGGGCCGCCGGTCAGGAAAAGGGCGTCGGCGATCTCGGCATAATCGGCCGCGCTGTTCCAGTCGAAGGCCAGCAGAGGCAGGCCGCCGGCTTCGGTGATGGCCCTGGCGTAGTCGAGATTGATGATATAATGTCCGGTGTCCATGGCGAAGCCGTCTTCGCCGACGATCAAGATTTTTGGTTTCATCGTTTCACCCGTTCTTTCTGTAGATTGATCCTTGGGATGGGGCAGAGGCCCCCGTATTGTTAAACAGTATACCAAAAAAGATTTCTCGTGTAAATCGTTCTTCTATGAAAGTGCTATATTTATCGAGAAACTTGTGATATGATGGGGAAAAGAATGTTCCGGAAGGGAGAGCCCCCATGCCCGAAGAAAACGCGACCCGCCACAGTCTGCTGAAATACCGCCTCAAATCCCGCATTTCCGAAGATCTGTTTGAAGCCATGCCTGCCGAAGTGCAGAACTTTCTGCTCAATATGCAGCAGGAGGATATTAAGGAGAATCACCTGAGCGCTCTGCTCCGTCTGCCCTGGACGGCCGAAAAGGCCGACCTCGGGGTCGATCTGCACATTGCCAAGCGCACACTCGACCGTTCCCATTACGCCATGGAGGGGGTCAAGGAAAAGATCATGCGCTATATGGCCTGCCAGAAGCATCTGGGCCGCAGCTACGGCGCCGTTCTGCTGCTGGCCGGCCCGCCGGGGGTCGGCAAGACCTCCATTGCCCTGTCGGTGGCCCGGGCCATGAACCGCCCCTGCGTTAAGATCTCGCTGGCCGGCGTGGCCGACGCCTACTTCCTGCGCGGCGTACAGCAGGTCTTCCGCAATGCCCACCACGGCCGCATCATCGAGGCCGTCATGCGTTCGGGCAGCTTTGCCCCCGTCATCCTGCTGGACGAGATCGACAAGATGGGCAGCTCGCAGGAGCATGGCCGCCCCGAAAATGTTCTGCTCGACCTGCTCGACAGCGACCGCAGCCGGTTTGTCGACAATTTCCTCGGCTTTCCGGTCGACCTTTCAGACGCCGTCTTTATCGCCACGGCCAACGATCTGAGCGTCCTGTCGCCCGTATTGAAAGACCGCCTTGATATTGTCGAACTGCCGCCCTATTCGGATGCCGACAAGATCCGCATCACCCTCGACTATATCTGGCCCAAGCTGCTGGCCGAATATAATCTTGAATCGCTGGACGAGCTCTGCGACGACCTCGACATGACGGCCAGCGCCCTCTGCCCCCTCGAGCTGACCGAAGAGGCCGCCCGCGCCCTCATCGAGCGCTGCCCCGAAGAGGGCGTCCGCGATCTGGAGCGCACCTGCCGCACCCTCTGTGAATCGGTCATCAGCGTATGGTATGCCCACAAGGCCCTCATCCGCCGCATCGATGCCGGCAATCTGTCCGGTCTGCTGGGGCCGGTATTCTATCAGAACAGGAGTGACC
>JAFQKM010000236.1 GCA_017396925.1 Clostridia bacterium | reverse complement strand
CCGTTGTGCCCATCCGTCGAAAAACGGCATAGGGCTGCGGACGGATGGATTCAGCCAGATAATTGGAGCTGAGCACCCCATCCATCCGCACCGCTTCCAGCTGTTCTCTGACCTTTTCGCGCAGCCCCGGATCGGTGACGCCGTCCAGCGACAGCACGCAGGCCATGGTGCCCGTGGTGCCGCCCACCGTGACCATATCCAGCCGCAGTTTGCCCGACCGCAGCCGCCGCTTGAGCATCGAGAGATTGAACATCAGCGGCTCGACGAAGCCCTCCTTGGGCCCTTTCTCCACCTTTTCGGTCTCGGGTTCGGAAATGGCGCGCCAGGCAAAACCCTTGCTGCCCACAACAAGACAGCCGCTCTGCCCTTCGGCAAAAAGCAGGGTGTCCCCATAGGCCAGCGCCGACAGCATATCCGAAGTCTCGTCGGTATGGCGCACTTCGGGCAGCTCCAGTACGGCCAGCGCCAGCCAGCCGAGCACCCCGCTTTCGGGCACGGCGCCCCTGTAGCCGACGATGGGATCGAGAATGCCATCGCGGATCAGCTGGTTGGATACCATGCCGTCGCTGAAATAGATGCGGCAGCGCAGGCTGCCTCCTGCCCCTTCAAAATCCCGCACCTTGACGGTGGGGTCGCCCGACACCAATTGGTCGAATATGCGGATGTCCACATCATAGCTGCCGCACAGCTTCATGCCGCAATGCTCCTTTCTGCAACTTTGTTTCTGCAAGCAGTATGGCCCAACCGCAGGAAAAATATACTGCCTTTTGCCAGACCCTTCGGCATAAAAGTTGCATCTCAGGCGATAATATGTTATAGTAAATCTAATATTTCAAATTGAAATCCATCTCGGAACATATTAGCGCCTGCGGCCCATCCGGGCCACGCCGATTTTTCGGCGTCGATTTGCAGGCAATTGATTTGCCGCAAATCTATTCAATTTACAGGGCCCCTGCAAAACACAATGTGTTTTGTGGGAAAGATAATATGTTATAGTAAATCTAATATTTCAAATTGGTGCCTTCTGTGCAGAAGGCTTTTGAACAGATCTTAAAGCTGCAGGCATGAGCCGTAGGGCTATGCCGGGCTTTCTATATTACATAAACGACAACAGAATGTGCGCAAGGGGGATACTGGCCGATGTGGACGGCCGGCTTTGTTTTTGTGCGCGAATTTCGGGCATTTTCCAAGATCCCACGCGCATTCTGTCCATTTCAGAAACGGAGATATTATGGAAACCAAAAAGAAAACCAAGCATTATTTCGGAAAAAACTTCCGCAGCAATCACAAGAAAAAGAGTGCCGACGAGGCTGCCGCCGCTGCCCTGCGCGACAGTGTCCGCGAGACCACCACTTCGGCCCGCAAGCTGGCCGAAAAGGCCTCCCGCGAGGTCCAGCGCACTTTGAAAAACACCGTTCGCCAGAGCGAGAAGAAGCAGCAGGAAAAGAAGGTCGCCAAGGATCCCAGACAGCGCCGTCAGAAGGCCAGCGGCCCCAAGCTGCGCATCATTCCTCTGGGCGGTCTGGGCGAGATCGGCAAGAACATGACCGTGTTTGAATACGGCAACGATATGTTCGTTGTCGACTGCGGCACCACCTTCCCCGACGGCGAGCTGCTGGGCGTCGACCTGGTCATTCCCGATATGAGCTATCTGGTCAAGAACCGCGACAAGATCCGCGGCATCGTCATCACCCATGCCCATGAAGACCATATCGGCGCTCTGCCCTATTTCCTGCGCGAGATCAAAGCCCCCATCTACTGCACAGCCCTCACCGCCGGCATGATCTCGACCAAGCTTTCCGAGCACCGCAATCTGGGCAAGATCAAGATCAACGTCAAGCGCCCCGGCGACCATATCCAGCTGGGCTGCTTTGATCTGGAGCTGATCCGTATCAACCATTCGATCGCCGACGCCGTGGCCTATGCCATCCGCACCCCGGTGGGCACCGTTGTCATGACCGGCGACTTCAAGATCGACGTCACCCCCATCCGCGGCGAAATGATCGACCTCGAACGCTTCGGCCGTCTGGGCCGCGAAGGCGTCCTGCTGCTGATGAGCGACTCGACCAACGCCGAGCGCCCCGGCTTCTCGATGAGCGAACGCCGCGTCGGCCAGATTTTCGACGCCTACTTCAAGAACTGCGACCGCCGCATCATCGTGGCCACCTTCGCCTCCAATGTCGACCGTGTCCAGCAGATCATCTCGGCTGCTGCCAAGTATGGCCGCAAGGTCGCCGTTTCGGGCCGCAGCATGGAAAATATCGTCAAGGTAGCCATGGAGCTGGGCTATCTCCAGATCCCCGACGGCACCCTGGTCGAGCTCAACCAGATCGGCAACTATCCCATGGACCAGCAGGTGGTCATCACCACCGGCAGCCAGGGCGAACCCATGAGTGCCCTGCACCGCATGGCCTTTACCGGCCACCGTCAGGTCGAGATCGGCAATAACGACCGCATCATTCTGTCCTCCTCCCCCATCCCGGGCAACGAGAAATCGATCTCGGGTATGATCAACGAGCTGATCAAGAAGGGCGCCGAGGTCATCTACAGCGCCATCGCCGAGGTCCATGTTTCGGGCCATGCCTGCCAGGAAGAGCTTAAGATGATCCTGGCGCTGACCAAGCCCAAGTTCTTTATGCCGGTCCACGGCGAAGCCCGCCACCTGCAGGCTCATGGCAATCTGGCCAAGATCTGCGGCGTACCGGCCGACCATATCATCCTCGGCGCCATCGGCAATGTGGTCGAGCTGGACGGCGAGACCTGCACCATGACCCAGACGGTCCCCTCGGGCCGCGTACTGGTCGACGGTCTGGGCGTCGGCGACGTCGGCGCGGCTGTCCTGCGCGAGCGCAAGCTGCTGAGCGAAGACGGCATCATCATCGCCGAGGCCGTCCTCAACCGCGATATGACCGCCATCCTCTCGGGCCCCGACATCATGTCGAGAGGCTTCATCTATACCAAGGAGGCCGATGTCCTCAACGAGGGCATGCGCAAGGTGGTCCGCACCTCGCTGGAGGCCTGCATTGCCGACCGCAAGCTGCGCGACCGCAATACCATCAAAAACCGCATCCGTCAGGACCTCGGCGATTATCTCTTCAAGCAGATCAAGCGCTCCCCCATGGTCCTGCCCATCATCACAGAAGTATAAAGAAAGTCTCTGTCCGAGATAAGTATTGGTGTGTATAACTGACCTTTTTATTCATTTTTGTGAATGCTCACAGAAAATGAATAGGAGCAAGGTGTATTTCAACCTTGCTCCTATGAGTCAGTATTCAGTTCACCAAATTAGAATTCGTTAATTACAGCGGTGTTCCTACTTCAATTAAGTTACCATCCAAATCGTAGAATCTGACCACCTTTTGCCCCCAGCTGTGTGTCATCAGGTGATTGACATATTCGATTTCAGGGTAAAGCGTTTCAAGGCGCTCTACAAATTGTTCTATGTTGGGCTCTTCAAAATACAACTCAGATTGATTGCTGTTTGGAATTACACTTCTTTT
>JAFQKM010000235.1 GCA_017396925.1 Clostridia bacterium | reverse complement strand
GAAGCTGATGACGACCTTGCGGGAGGGGGTGATGCCCTCGTCCTTCAGGTACTTGGCATAGGTCAGCAGGATGGCAGCCGAAGCCTTGTCGTCGAGGAAGCGGCTCTTGATATAGCCCTTGGAGGTGACGGTGAAGCGGGGGTTGACAGCAACAAAGTCGCCGCGGTCGATGCCCAGAGCGCGGACGTCGTCGCCGTTCTTGACGATCTCGTCCAGAACGATCTCGAGGTTTTCCTCAAAGCTTCGGGCGTTGTTGACGTGGGCGTTGACATGGCTGGAGGCGTTGGGAACCTGGAAGGTGCCCTCGTAGACGCCGCCGAAACGGGTGTAGACCTTAACATGCTCGGTCTCGACATTGTTGGGGTTCAGACCGCCGATGCGGGAAACGGTCAGACGGCCGTTGTCCTGAATGTCGCGGACGATGGCGCCCAGAGTGTCGCAGTGTGCAAACAGCATCAGGCCGTTGCCTTCGCCGCCCAGGTCAGCGCGGACGCCGCCCTTGTGCAGGCATTCGGGGGTATAGCCCAGGCGTGTGATCTCTTCGGCCAGATACTTCTGTACGCCGCCGGTGAAGCCGGTGGGGCTGTCGATCGAGATCAGGTTCTGGAGCTGTTCCATCATATAAGACTTGTATACGTCTTTCATGTCGTTCTCCTTCTTTCTTATGATAAATAAAAGATTCCAAGATGCGGAACATACACCTATATCATGCCATATTTTTCTCCAAAAGGCAACGGGGGCTTGTGTAAAATAGGGCAGAAGATGTATAATACTTATATCAAATATGAGAAAGCAGGTGGCGATATGGCCGCAGTAAGCAGAACCTATGATACACCCCACGGCAGGATCGTCTATTGGGTCGATCATGCCGGCGCCGACCGCCCATGGCTGGTTTTTCTGCCCGGACTGACGGCCGATCATCGGCTGTTTGCGCGGCAGATGGAAGCCTTTTCGGGCCGATACAACTGCCTGACCTGGGACGCCCCGGCCCATGGCCGCTCGCGCCCCTTTGCGCTGGCCTTCGACATGGACGATATGGCCCATTGGCTGCACGGTATCTTGCAGCAGGAGGGCGCCGACCGGCCGGTATTGGTGGGGCAGTCGCTGGGCGGCTATATTTCGCAGGTCTATATGGCGCTCTATCCCGGAGCGGTGCGGGGCTTTGTATCGATCGATTCCTGCTCGCTGCGCCGCGTCTACTATACCGGCTGGGAGCTGGCCATGCTCAAACATACCGAGCGGATGTATCTGAGCATCCCGTGGAACCTGCTCAAGGCCTGGGGCATTGCCGGCACCGCCAAATCGACCTACGGACGGGCGGTCATGGCAGATATGCTGGCCGATTACGAAAAGCGGGAATACTGCGCACTGGCCGACCATGGCTTCCGTATCTTTGCACAGGCGGTGGAGGCCGAACGGGATTATACCCTTCGCTGCCCGACCCTGCTGATCTGCGGCACCAGAGATCAGGCCGGTTCGGCAAAGCGATACAACAAACGCTGGACCGAGCTGGAGGGGCATCGGATGGTCTGGCTGCCCGGCGCCGGACACAATGCCAATACCGACCTGCCCGAAACGGTCAATCTGCACATCGGGCGTTTTGTGGAAGAACTTCAGTGATCAAAGGCCGCAGCCGGTTTATGGCTGCGGCTTTTTGCATATTCATCCTGCGTTTGGGGCATCCTGTGGAAAAAGACCCGAGGAGGATGGTTATGGAAGCAGAGCGCAGTTACTGGCGAAGTGAGGGGACCGGTGTGCAGGCCGAGCATCGGCCGCCGGACAGACGGCAGGTGCAGGATATCGTCATCGGCGGTGGTATGGCAGGGGTGCTGATCGCGTATTTTCTGCAGCGGCGGGGCCGGGAGGTCGTGCTGCTCGAGCAGGATCGTCTCGGCGCCGGACAGACCGGCGGCACTACGGCCAAGATCACGGCCCAGCACGGGCTGATCTATCATCGCCTGATCGAAGACTTCGGCATGGCGCGGGCCACGCAGTATGCCGAGCAGAACCGGCGGGCCATCGGGCTCTATCGGCAGCTGATGGAGGAGAGGGGCATCGACTGCGGCATGGAGAACCGGACGGCATGGCTCTATACCCGCGTGGGGCAGGAGGCACTCAAGCGGGAGGCCGAGGCGGCCGACAAGCTGGGTTTTGCCGTCGAGCTGCGGGAAGAGAGCGAGCTGCCCTTTGAGATCTCGCTGGCCATGGGCTTTCGGGATCAGGCACTTTTTCAGCCGCTGCGTTTCCTCTGCGGTATGGCGAAGGGATTGGAGATCCACCAGCAGACCCGCGTCCTCGATGTGCGTGATCATACGGTCGAGACCGATCATGGAAGCTTATGGGGCGAAAACATCATCTTTGCCTGCCATTATCCCTTTATCGACCGCCCGGGCTACTATTTTGCGCGGATGCACGCCGAGCGCAGCTATGTGCTGGCGTTGGACAATGCCCAGCAGCTGGAGGGGATGTATCTGGGCATCGATCAGGCAGGACTGTCGCTGCGGATGGACGGCAGGCGTCTGCTGCTGGGGGGCGGTTCCCATCCCACGGGAGAAAACCGCAAGGGCGGCAGCTATGCCATGCTGCGCAGCCGTGCAAAGGAGCTGTGGAAGGGCAGCCGCGAGGCGGCGGCCTGGTCGGCTCAGGACTGCATGACGGCCGACAGCATCCCTTTTATCGGCAGGTATTCGGGCACGCGGGACCACTGGTATGTGGCCACCGGCTTCAACAAATGGGGCATGACTTCGTCTATGGCAGCCGCTGTGCGCATCAGCGAGCTGATCTGCGACGGGCGGTCGATGGGCAGTGAGGTCTTTTCACCCCAGCGCTTTTCGGTGGGCACCGATCTGCGCAGGGGCATCCGTATGGGGATTCGCGGCGCCGAAGGGCTGGCGCGGCGGCTGCTGGATGGGGAAGGGCATCCGACCTGCCCACACATGGGCTGCCGGCTGGAGTGGAATCCCGAGGAAAACAGCTGGGACTGCCCCTGCCACGGCTCGCGGTTCGACAGAGAGGGGCGTTGCCTCAACGGCCCGGCAAGACGGGGGATCGAGCGGGAAGAATTATGAAGAGCGCGACGGCTCGATCGGCCCCCGCAGCCTGCACTTCTACAAGCGTCTGGCCGAGGGCGGCGCCGCCTATATCGTCATGGGCGACGTATCCCCCGTCCGCACCTTCTCGCCCACACCCAAGCTGTTTGACGACAGCCAGATCCCTTCCTTCAAGGCGCTGGCCGACGCCCTGCATGCCCATGGCAGCAAGCTTGGCCTGCAGATCTTCCATCCCGAGTATGACGTCAATGCCGTCGGCGCACTGATCAACCGCAGCCGCGCACTGGCCGGCGAGGCACAGGCCGCCAAGGCCGCCGGCGTTATGGAGACCTTTGTAAAGAAAATGGCCGAGAGCGGCGCCGTGGGCAAGGAGGCCTATGCCAAGCTCGACCATGATATGGAACACTTCACCACCGAGGTCTCCCACGAGGCCATGGCCGGCATCCGAAATGCCATTGCCGCCACCGAGACCGGCGCGGCAAGACTCTATATGATGCAGAGTCTGGAAAAGGGCGGCGCGGGCGAGCGCACCGCCGACATCGCAGCGGCCATCCGCTCGGCCTACCATACCGCCAACAGCCTGTAAGTTTTCGGAATATACAATCAAAGCCGGAGGGGGGATCCCTCCGGCTTTTGCTATGCCTCGAAAACTTCGCGGAGCTTCCCGAGGGCTTTCTTTTCCAGACGGGAGACATAGCGACTCGCCTATTGTAAACGATTTGCCCTAAGAAATTGCTTCCAGTTCACGGAAGCGGAATTTGATGATGAT
>JAFQKM010000234.1 GCA_017396925.1 Clostridia bacterium | reverse complement strand
TAAGTTCGCCGTCAGTCTTTGCCGCGATTCGGTGCTGGCCGAGGAGATCACGCAGGAGACCTTTTTCAAGGCCCTGCGGCAGATCGACCGCTTTAAGGGCGAGAGCCGCCTGAGCACATGGCTGTGCCGGATCGCCCGCAATATCTATATCGACCATACCCGCCGCCGTGAGCTGGCCGATGATCCCCTGCTCGAGCAGCTGCCCGATGGGGGTGACCTGACCGACCAACTGGCCGACAAGGAAGCGGCCTATGCCATCCACATGGCCCTGCACGGATTGTCCGAGCCTTATAAAGAGGTATTCTGGCTGCGGACCTTCGGCGAGCTGCCCTTTGCCAAAATCGGCGAACTGTTCGGCAAGAGCGAAAGCTGGGCAAGGGTCACCTATTATCGGGCCAAAGTGAAAATCAAGGAGGAGATTAAATGAAATACGATTGTGCCGTCATACAGGATCTGCTGCCCCTCTATATCGATGGGGTTTGCAGTGAAGAAAGCAGAAAGATCATCGACGAACATCTGGCCGGATGTGCCGCCTGCCGGCAGCTGCTGGCCGAAATGCAGGCTTCCGAACAGAAGCCCAACCTGCAGGCCGATGTCCATGCGGCCAAAGTGCTGGAAAACATCAAAAAGCACATCAACAGCCGTGTGATGCGGATTCTGATCGGGGCGGCGCTGGCTGTGGCTCTTGTGGCCGGCAGTATATTTATCCTGTTCAGCGAGCCGCTGAAGCAGCTTGGCCCCGAGGATGTGGAGATGTCGGCCGAGATCTACGACCTGCAGGCACTGGCCGCCGCTTCGGCCGGTCTGGAGACGGACGAAAAACAGACGGCCATCTTTTCCGACCCTGAGGATGACAGCAAGCTGATCAAGGTAGAAGTTCCCGGCTTTGGCGAAGTCACCATGAGCGAGGAAATGATCATGGAAAACCCAAAACTGTCGGTCATTTCCATGGGGTCGAAGTATCATCTGCGCATCGTCCATTGGGATGTGGAGGACGATACCCTCTATGTCTCCAAGATCACCACGACTTTGCTGGGCAACGAGGCATTGGACGGCCATGAGGTCAGCGTGTCGCTGCATTTCGAGGGCTTCGATCGTATCGTTTACCGCCCCGAAGGTGGCGGAGAGGAAACACTTCTGTGGAGTCGCAATTAGCTAAAAATCAAAAGCCCGTCTGCATAAACGCAGACGGGCTTTTTTCTGTCCACAGGCTGTGGAGAATATTTTACTTGAGGACCGATTCGGTCTTGCCTTCGATGCCGGCAGCCATGAGCAGGAGCAGCATGACTTCCTGGGGGCACAGATGGCTGTTCTCGGTGGGATAGTATTCCTCGAGGTTGTGGCACTTGGTATCGACCAGGCCGCCGCCGATGGTGACGCAGGGCAGGCCGCGGGCGACCGCCATGTTGCCGTTGACCGAGCCGCCCTGATTGAAGTAGACCTTCTCGGGATCGGGGCTCAGGTGCTAGGCAGCCAGATAGGTGGCTTCGACCATGGGTGCATGGATATCCTGTGTGCCGGCGGGAACGTCG
>JAFQKM010000233.1 GCA_017396925.1 Clostridia bacterium | reverse complement strand
CAGATCCATGGGCAGGGGGTGGGTGAAGCCCAGCTTGAGGAAGGAGGCGTCTTCGGGGAAGGCTTCCTTTGCATACTGGTAGGCAGCCGAAGCGGTGATAACGCCGATCTTGCTGCCCTTCATCTCGACCTTGTTGAGGGGGGAGGTGTTGGCATAGCGCTCCATCTCGGCCAGGCGGTCTTCCAGACGCTTGTGGTGGACCTTGGCGCGGGCCGGTGTGGCGCAGTACTTGACGGGATCGCGCTGGTAAGGGCCGACTTCGGGCACATGGCGCTCGCCCAGCTCGACCAGACTCTTGGAATGGCAGATACGGGTGGTGACGCGGAAGAGGACGGGGATGTCGAACTTTTCCGAAACCTCGAAGGCCTCCTTCATGAAGTCGATGCACTCCTGCGAGTCGGAGGGCTCGATCATGGCGATCTTGGCGGCCTGTGCATAATAGCGGTTGTCCTGCTCGTTCTGAGAGGAGTGGAGGTCGGGGTCGTCGGCCGAGACGATGACAAAGCCGCCCTTAACGCCCAGATAGGCGGCGGTGAAGATGGGGTCGGCAGCGACGTTGACGCCGACGTGCTTCATGGCGGTCAGCGAACGGACGCCGGCGATGGCTGCACCGTAGGCGACTTCGGTGGCCACCTTCTCGTTGGGGGCCCACTCGCAGTAGAGCTCGTCCTTATAAAGGGGCAGGGCTTCGAAGATCTCGGTGCTGGGGGTGCCGGGGTAGGCCGAAGCCACCAGCAGGCCGCCTTCGTAGGCGCCGCGGGCGATGGCCTCGTTGCCGGAGAGTAATACTTTCATATTTCAGACTCCTTTCTGTAGATAAAGGGGTGAATGATAACGAAGGGTAATTGCAAAAGGGGGTGTGGAAAATGGCCGGGTGCCGTAGGGACCGACCTCCCGGGCGGTCCGCTTGTGCGTGTCGGTGATGCAAAAGGGGCCCCCGGAAAATCAGCGATTTTCTGTGGAGCGCCGAGGCGCGACCGGCCGACAGTTCGGCCGTTGATTTGCAGGCGATTCATTCGCCGCAAATCTATGAAATGCAAAAGGGGCCCCCGGAAAATCAGCGATTTTCTGGGGAGATTGCTGCGGCCATCGCGATGGAGAGCAGCTTGGTCTCGAAGGAATCGGCGCGGGAGACCAGTACGATGGGGCAGGCGGCGCCGACGATGACGCCGGCCGAACGGGCATTGCCAAAATAGGTCATGGCCTTGCCGATGCCGTTGCCCACCTCGTAGTTGGGCACCAGCAGGATGTCGGCTCTGCCGGCGCCGGGGGCGTTGTACTTCTTCTTCTCGACGGCGTGGGGCGAGATGGCCAGGTCGAGGCCGACCGGGCCGTAGACCGACAGGCCGTAGGGTGCCCAGCGATCGGTCATCTCCGAAAGGGCCTGGGCATCGAGGGTCGACTGGATCTTGGGATTGACGGCTTCGGCGCCGCAGATGCAGGCGGCAGCGCTTTCGGTATAGCCGAGCTTGTGCAGGACCTGTGCGGCGTTTTCAAGGATCTCGGCCTTCTGGTCGAGGGTGGGGAAGGTGTTCATGCCGCCGTCGGTCAGATAGAGCAGGCGGTCGCAGCCGGGGCACTCGTAGACCATGACGTGGCTGAGCAGGCGGCCGGTGCGGATGCCGGTCTCTTTGTTAATGACGGCGCGCATCAGGTCGCCGGTCTGCAGCAGGCCCTTCATGATGGCGTTGGCCTTGCCCTCGCGGACGAGGGAGACCGCCATGGCTGCCGAAGCGACGTCGTCGGGGGTGGTGATGATCTCGAAGGCGGCGGGGTCGTGGCCCAGCTTGCAGAGCAGTTCGGCGGTCTTCTGGCCGTCGCCGATGAGGATGGGGTGGCAGAGGCCGCGTGTTTCGGCCTCGATGCAGGCCAGCAGAACGTCCCTGTCGTGGCAGGCGGCCACAGCCAGCTTTCCGCCGGCCTTTCCGGCCGCAAGATCAAAGAAACGGTCTAAATTATTAAGCATAGGGGATCTCCTTATATGAAATGGAAAGGGGCAGTATCAATATTGGCGGGCCGGTTCACCGCGCAGTACACGGAGGCCGCCCAGAGCCAGCGCCTTCATTTCCTCTTCGCCGGGCAGGCGGAGGACAGGGGCGAGGTTTTGGAGGTAGCCCTCGATGGCGGTGCACAGACGGTCGCTGTTGGCCATGCCGCCGGTCAGGACAAAGGCGTCGACCTTGAAGCCGAGGACGGCAGCCATGGCGCCCGAATCCTTGCACAGCTGGTAGGCGAAGGCGTCGAAGATCAGCCTGGCCTCGGCGTCGCCCTGCTCGAAGGCACGGGATTCGACCTCGCGGAAGTCGCGGGTGCCCAGATAGGAGAAGACGCCGGCTTCGCTGCCCAGCATCTTTTTGACCTCCTGCTTGGTCTTACCCGAGAAGCAGAGGTTGATGACGGCATTGACCGGCAGGCTGCCGCCGCGGTCCATACCAAAGGCGCCTTCGTCCTTGACGTTGTAGTTGTCGACCACGAGGCCCTTCTGATGGGCGGCCACCGATACGCCGCCGCCCATGTGGCAGACGATCAGGTTGAGATCTTCATAGGGGCGGCCGAGGACTTCGGCGGCCTTGCGGGCGATGGCCTTCTGATTGAGGGCGTGGAAGAAGCTTTCGCGCTCCATGCCCTTGAAGCCCGAGATGCGGGCCTTGTCGGTCAGCTCATCGACCGAGACGGGGTCGACAAAATAGGCCTTGCAGCCGTGCTTTTCGGCGATGCGCAGGCTGAGGGGGGCGCCGAGGTTGGAGGCGTGTTCGCCGTAGGGGGGATTCTCGATGTCGGCCAGCACGCGGTCGGTGACCTCGTAGGTGCCCGAGGGCAGATGGCGGAGCAGGCCGCCGCGGCCGCAGACGGCGTCGAAGCGGGCGTTTTTCCATGGGCTTGCGGCCAGCGCGTCCTCGATGAGGGCGAGGCGATAGTCCAGCTGGTCGACCACATGGACGAAGGGGGCCAGATCCTGGCGGCTGTGCTCGATGGAGGCCTTCCAGCGCTCCTGCTCGTCTTCAAAGACGGCCAGCTTGGTGGAGGTGGCGCCGGGGTTTATGACAAAGATCAGCATAGGATCCTCCTGTTGCAGTTGTTTTGCGGTAGAGGGACTGTCCCATAATACCTTATTATAATTGTATGGGATATGCACAAAAAAAGCAACAAAGAAGACGGCTTTTTTGACAGAAATACAATAGAAAAGAAAAACGAATAAAAATCAGGAAAATGACGGGAAAGGAAGGCCGAAAAAATTTAAAATTTGTTGACAAATACAGGGGGGTATGCTATCATCAACCCATACCTCACATTTGCTATGAGGTAGAGGTCGCGTTTGTGATCAGTACTTTCGCAGAGGCCGAAAGCCGATGAACCGAAAGGAAAGGCACCGACGCCGAAATCGCGGTTTCAGACCCGCGGTTGGGACTGTATCCGAACAGGTGCAGGACTGTCTTTGAAGGAAAGTTACCACCCTTCAAAGGAGAGCTATCCCAGGGTAAATTGTGTTAGGTATGACCAGGTACATATATGTTTATGTGTCCATGTGTTATCCTTAACGCATGGGCTTTTTTGTTTGTCAAAAAAGCCCCCGGGAAAGAGTACGGTAAAAAATAATAACCGGAGGAAAGAAAATGTCCACCAACACCAAGAAGAAGGGCTTCTCGATGCCCCACAACTATGTTGTCATCTTCGCCATCATTGTTCTGGCGATGATCATGACATATGTCATCCCTGCCGGCGCCTATGACCGCGCCGTCGACCCCAACACCGGCCGCACAGTCGTTGTTGACGGTTCCTTCCACTATGTAGACCAGACCCCTGTCGGCCCCTTCCGTTTCTTCGGCTGCATCGCTGATGGCTTTGCCGAAGTTGCCGACATCATCTTCTTTGTTATCTTTGCCTATGGCTGGATCAACATCCTGATGGAAAACGGTACCTTCAACGCCATGGTCGGCACCCTGATGCGCAAGCTGGGCGACCGCGTTGAACTGATGATCCCCGTATTTATGCTGTTCTTCGGCGTCCTGGGTTCCACCATGGGCATGAGCGAAGAGACCTACGGCCTGGTTCCCGCCTTTGCCGGCATCGCCATCGCCATGGGCTACGACGCCTTCATCGGCTGCTGCATGACCTATGTTGCCGCTGCCACAGGCTTTGCTTCGGCTACCCTGAACCCCTTCACCATCGGTGTTGCCATGGGTATCGCCGGCGTCGAGTATCCCTACGGCCTCGCCTACCGCATTCTGATCTTCATCGTCTTCCAGGCAGTTGCCATCTTCTATGTCATGCGTTACGCACGCAAGATCAAGGCTGACCCCACCAAGTCCTTCCTGTACGGCACAAAGCTGTCGATGGCTGAGGGCGTTGCCACAAGAGAAGAGCTGATGGGCCTGAAGATGGACAAGAAGAACATCGCCTGCTGCGTTGTCTTCCTGATCACCGTCTTCTTCCTGGTATTCGGCACCATCCAGTGGGGCTGGTACATCTCCGAGCTGTCCGGCCTGTTCATCATCGCCATGATCGTTTCCGGCATCGTCGGCGGCAT
>JAFQKM010000232.1 GCA_017396925.1 Clostridia bacterium | reverse complement strand
GGCTGCTGCGAAACCGCGCCGCAGCGCGGAGCCTTTTGGCTCGAGAAACCAGCGCAGCGTTTCGAGAGTCAGACTTCTTAGAAATCCTTGCCGGGTTCCAGCTGGCACCACTTTAAATCGCGCGAAGTTCTGCGGAACTTCGATGCCGGCCTTCGCCGACGCGATTTACGGGCGGGAACCGCGTTCCCCCCGTAGGCCCCCTTCCGCTCTCCGAGGGGGGATTTTATAAAAGAAACCCCGCCTTACGGCGGGGTCTCCGTATCTTTATTTTAGAAATCCTTACCGGGTTCCAGCTGGCACCACTTTGTCAGGTACTCTTCCTTGGTCATGAAGGGCTTGAAGTTCTCCTTAACGTGGAGAGCCTTCTCGGCACCGTTGGCCAGCAGATCGATGGCTGTGCAGGCCATGCCCTTTGCGGCGTTCAGGTAGATGTACTCAGGGTTGCCGACACAGTAGTTGTTGCCGTGGCCGATACCCTTGGCACCGCCGTTGTTGAAGTGGACGGTGGGGATGATGACCGAAACGTCGGATGCGTCGGTGGAACCGCCGCCGCCGTTGCGCTTGACCTTATCCTCGCCCCAGACATACTTCAGGTTGTCAAAGACGACATCCTTCAGCTCTTCGCTCTCGTAGGGGATGATGTAGCCGGGCAGATGGGTGATGTTGCAATGGCACTCGGGGCCCATGGCATAAGCGCCGGCCTGCAGCGCACGGTCGACCTTTGCAGCGGCATCCAGAACGGCATCAACCGACAGACCGCGGACATAGGTCTCGAGGCGAACGTCATCGGGAACGACATTGACCAGGTCGCCGCCCTTGGTGATGATGGGATGGACACGGATGGTATCCTGATCGCGGAAGGTCTCGCGGTTGGCGTCGATACCGGCCAGACCCAGCTGTGCAGCCTTCAGTGCGTTGACGCCCATATGGGGTGCTGCGGCGTGGGAAGCCTTACCGGTATACTGGATCATGCGGCCGACAAAGCCCATACCTGTGCCGCCGGCGTCAGCCTTGATCTCCTGGGGACGGTCTTCGTCCTCGGTAGCTCTCGAATGCTGCATGACCATCATATCGACATTATCAAAAACGCCCAGGCGGATAAACTCCTGCTTGCCGCCCAGCAGCTTGACTGCGCCCTGGGTGTCGATCAGGTCCTTCTTACGCCATTCGAGTTCAACAAACTCCTCGGCGGGAACATGCATCAGAGTGATGTCGCCATCCAGATGCTCCATAACGCCGGTTTCCTTCAGTGCGTATGCAACGCCGACCAGAGCAGCAGCCTGTGCAAAGTGGCCGCAGGCATGCGCAGCACCGGTGACGGGATCGGCATTGGGATGATCCTTGACCAGAACGGCGTCCAGCTCACCCATCAGGGCCAGATGTGCCTTATGGTCGCGGCCCTTGAAGGGGGTCAGGATACCGGTAACAGCAACGCCGTCCTGATGCTCGAGGCCGATTTCGTCCAGAGCAGCCTGGATCTTGGCGGCTGTCTTAAACTCCTTATAGCCCAGCTCGGGCTCGTTGAAGATCGATTCGCCCAGAGCGATGATCTTTTCTGCATTCTTGTCGATGGCTGCGCATACAGCAGCTTTCATTTCCTGTACATTCATGGTGATCTATCCTTTCTTGTAATTATATTTCGAGAGTCAGATTTTTTAGAAATCCTCACCCTTGGTGAGCTTGCACCAACCGGAAGTCAGGTACTCTTCCTTGGTCATGGGGGCGACGAACTTTTCCTTAACCTCGATGGCCTTTGCGGCACCGTCGGCCAGCAGGTCGATGGCGGTGCAGGCCATGATCTTGGCGGCTGCAACAACGGCCAGATCGGGACGGGCGATCTCGTAATCTGCGCCGTGGCCTACGCCTCTTGCGCCGCCGATGCGCATATGTACGACCGGCATGATATTGGAGACGTCGGAAGCGTCGGTGGAACCGCCGGGGCCGTTGCGGTGGCAGTTCTCTTCGCCGAGGACATACTTGAGGTTGTCGTAGACGGCGTCCTTCAGCTCTTCGCTCTCAAAGGGGCACATGTAGCCGGGCAGGTTGACGATCTTGCACTGGGCGCCCAGTGCCATGGCGCCGGCCTGCAGGGCACGGTCGACCTTCTCGGAGGCTTCGAGGATGGCCTTGGTGTTGCTGCCGCGGACATAGGTCTCGAGGCGGACGTCGTCGGGAACAACATTGACCAGATCGCCGCCCTTGGTGATGATGGGATGGACACGGATGGTGTCCTCATCACGGAAGGTCTCGCGGTTGGCATCGATGGCGGCCAGACCCAGCTGTGCGGCCTTGAGGGCGTTGATGCCCATATGGGGTGCAGCTGCATGGGAAGCCTTGCCGGTAT
>JAFQKM010000231.1 GCA_017396925.1 Clostridia bacterium | reverse complement strand
GACGAAAGAATGGCTTTCAAAAGAGGAAGGATTGAATAGACAACTCATCCGTCTGGCTTCGCCATCCACCTTCCCTTGCACAGGGAAGGCATTATTACGGACCGTCGGGGACGCCGGTCCCTACGGTGCCATTCTTTCGTCGCGCGCAAGGCCATTTTAAAGTCCCCGACCTGACGCGTCAGCGTAGTCGGGCCGACCTTGCGGAAGGCGCCTTTGGCCCAAAGACGCATAGGCCTTTACTGCGTGGAAAGGGATGCACTTCCCCTGCCTCGGCATCTCCATAAGAGCCGCGCGAGGGGCCGGGGACTTCGCGCACTTCCCACAGCGGTCCCCGGTGGGGCTTTGGTTACTTTGGCCCATACCAAAGTAACAGAGGAATGGCCTGACGGTTATGCTGTGCCATTGATTGGTAGGCGGACGGCCAATGGCCGCCCCTACACTTGTTTGACGGGAGAATAGGCCTCCTCATGCGGACCGTCGGGGATGCCGGTCCCTACGGTGGTTTGACGGGGCAACGGAACGGTTTGACGAAACCGCCTTCTTGGGGCTATAATAAACCCATCATCATACCTGAAAAGGAGACCACCATCATGATCGACAATTATTCCTATAACCTGGTCGAGCGTCTGTCCTTCCTGCGTTACGGCGGCACCGACGACGAGCTGCGCGCCGCCAACATCCTGCTGGATGAAATCCGCGCGCTGGGCGGCGAGGGCCATCTGGAAGAGTTCCGGATCCCGGCCTGCGAGCTGAAGAAATACAGCGCCAGGATCATCGCCCCCTACGAGAAGGAGCTGGAAGTGATGGCCTACGGCCGCTCGGGCACCCTGCCCCAGGGCGGCGTCGACCTCAAGCTCTATTATGCCGAGCGCGGCCTGCCCGAAGACTATCTGGGCATGGAGGACCTGTCGGATACCGCCGTCATCCTCAACGAGCTGACCTACGACGCCTACAAGCTGCTGTGCCAGAAGAAGGCCGCTGCCTTTATCACCATCTCCAACAAGCACTGGGACAACAACAACACCCACGATCTGATCTACCGTCCCCTGCGCAGCCCCATGATCGACAACGGCAAGATCCCCGGCTTTATGATCTGGGCCAGCGACGCCACCGATCTGGTGCGTGACGGTGCATCCATGATCCACCTCGAGCTGGAGGCCGAAGAGACCGAGCGCACCTCCCGCAATGTCGTCGCCACCATCCCCGGCACCGAGATCCAGGACGAATCGGTCGTCATCACCGCCCACTACGACAGCGTTCTGATCGGCACCGGCGCGTGGGACAATGCCACCGGTTCGGCCACCATCATGTATATCTACCGCCACTTCCTGCAGCATAGGCCCCGCCGTACCCTCCATTTCGTCTGGTGCGGCACCGAAGAGCAGGGCCTGCTGGGCAGCAAGGCCTATGTCGAGCAGCATCCCGAGCAGATCGAGAAGGAGATCAAGTTCTGCTTCAACTTCGATATGTGCGGCACCGTCCTCGGCCCCAATCTGGTCTTTGTCACCGGCGGCGACGACTTAAGGCATCTGGCCGAGCAGTTCTGCCGCGAGTACGGCATGAGCGCCGACATCAAGCAGATCGTCCATTCCTCCGACTCGGCCCCCTTCTGCGACAAGGGCATTCCCGCCCTGGGCCTGTCCCGCGGCTCCAAGACCTGCGAGATCCACACCCGCAACGACATCATCTTCCCCCTGTCGGCCGCACAGCTGCAGAAGGACGGCGACTTTGCCGCTGCCTTCATCGGCCGCGTAGCCAACAGCCGCATCATCCCCGTTCCCATGGGTATGCCCGAAGTCATGAAGGAAAACCTCAAGAAGTATTTCCTGCGCGACAAGACCACCATCGCCCAGGACGAAGAGAAGAAGGCCAAGGCCGCCGAAGAGAAGAAATAAATCTCCCCTGTGAAAGAAAGACCACCCATTTCGGGTGGTCTTTTTTGCTACTTCACCAATAGGCCCATCAGGGTGCAGGCCGGGTCGACCAGCAGGCCGGTTTTGGCGGCGTCGGCTTCGGTGAAGCGGACATCGCCGTTGTCGTGCTGCTCGTCGTGCCGCAGGAGGGCAAAGGGGACGGGATCGGGCGTATGGGTCAGCACCTCGATGGGGGTGGGATGATCGGGGCAGGCCAGGGCCGACCAGCCTTGGCCGCAGGTGCGGAGGTATTCGAGGACGGGGCCGACGATCTTCTCGTCGATCTGCTCGATGGCCCAGACCTTTTCGTGGATCTCGTTGTGGTGGCCGCACTCGTCGGGGGCCTCGATGTGGATATAGACAAAGTCGCAGCCCTTCTCCATGGCCTCGATGGCGGCCCGGGCCTTGGCCGAAAAGTCGGTATGGTAGGTGCCCGTGATGCCGGGGACGATCAGGCGCTCCATGCCGGCGCACAGGCCGATGCCCTGAATGAGGTCGACGGCCGAGATGACGGCGCTGTGCCGCACGCCGTATTTTTCCCAAAAGGGGGTCAGATCGGGCTTGCGGCCCTCGCCCCACATCCACATACAGTTGGCCGGATGGAGGCCGCGCTGCATGCGGTCGAGGTTGACCGGGTGATCCTTCAGCAGGGCATAGGAGCGGGCCATGAGGGTACGCATCAGGTCGGCATGGGTGCCGGTGGGCAGATAGGGGAGGATCCTGCGGTTTGAGATGTCGTGGGGCGGCGTGAGGACGGCTCCCTCGGCGGCACCGCGCAGAACGAGGCAGTGGCGGTAGCTGACGCCGGTGTGCAGCTCGGCCCCTGCATAGTCGCCGATGATGGGCTGCAGGGCCTCCACCAGCCGGGCGGCCTCTTCGGTCGTGATCTCACCGGCCGAATAGTCGGCCATGACGGTATCGGGGTCGTCGGGATGGCCCGACAGCATGACGAAGTTGCATCGGTAGGTGACGTCGCGCAGGTCGAGGGGAATGCCGATGGAGGCCGCCTCGAGGGGGGAGCGGCCGGTATAGTAGACCTTGGGATCATAGCCAAAGACCGAAAGGTTGGCCGTATCGCTGCCGGGGGGCATCCCTTCGGGCACCGTGCGGGCCAGACCGAAGCGGCCATGGCGGGCCATAAAGTCGAGGTTGGGATGGCTGGCGGCTTCAAAGGCGGTCTTGCCGCCCAGCTGGGGAATGGGGCGGTCGGCCGCGCCGTCGCAGAGGAAAACAACAGATTTCATAGGATAAACTCCTTTCCTTTATCCGATCAGCCAAGCCAGCACAGCTGCAGGCATATCGGCCTTGGGAATGACGGCGGTGAAGCGTTCGGGCAAGCTGCGCAGATCGGCCAGCGGAGCGGGGGGCTGCTGGCCGATATAGGCCGCGAGGGCGTCGAGCTGCAGAAAGCCATCCTCGGGCACCGGCTGCTGCAGGCAGCGGAGCATCGAGCCGGCAAACTTGAAGGGGGAGGCCGTCGAGAGCACAACGCTGACGTTGGAGGCAGCGGTCTCGGCGCGGTACTGCTGCAGGGCCGAAAGGCCGACGGCGGTATGGGGGTCGAGGGCGTAGTCATAGCCGTCGAAGGTGCGGCGGATGACCCTGGCCGTCTCTTCCTCGTCGGCACAGTAGGCCAGGAAGCCCTCCTGCGCCATCTTTTCCAGCAGGTCGGGCAGGATGTCATAGCGGCCCTTCTCCTTCAGCTGATCCATCCATGCGGCCACCTGTGCGCTGTCCTTTGTCAGCAGATAGAGCAGGCGCTCGAGGTTGGAGGAGATCAGAATATCCATCGAGGGCGACATGGTCAGATGGAAATCGCGGGCACGGTCGTAGGTGCCGGTGCGCAGGAAGTCGGTGAGGATATTGTTGCGGTTGGAGGCGCAGATCAGCTTGCCGATGGGCAGGCCGCTCTTTTTGGCCAGCCAGCCGGCCAGAATGTCGCCGAAGTTGCCGGTGGGCACCGAGAAATCCACCCGATCGCCCAACCGAATGGCGCCCGACTTCAGCAGCCCGGCATAGGCCGAGAAGTAATAGGCGATCTGGGGCGCCAGACGGCCCCAGTTGATCGAGTTGGCGCTGGAGAGCACCACCTTGTGCCCCTTCAGGGCATCGGCCATGGCGGCGTCGCCGAAGATGTTCTTGACGCCGGTCTGGGCGTCGTCGAAGTTGCCCTCGATGGCAAAGACGCAGACGTTATCGCCCTGCTGGGTGGCCATCTGCAGGCGCTGGATGTCGGACACGCCGCCATGGGGATAAAAGACGCCGATCTTTACGCCGTCGACGTCCGAAAAGCCCTCGAGGGCCGCCTTGCCGGTGTCGCCGCTGGTGGCCACCAGAATGGCCACCGTGTCTTGGCCGCCCGTCTTGCGTACAGAGGCCGGGATGAGCTGGGGCAGCATCTGCAGGGCAAAGTCCTTGAAGGCGCAGGTGGGGCCGTGGTAGAGCTCGAGGATGTGGGTATGGCCGTCGAGGCGGTGGAGGGGGGCCACATCGGGATGGCGGAAGGGGGCATAGGCCCTGCGGGTGAAGGCCAGCACCTCGTCGGGCGCAAATCCGGGCAGCCATGGGGAAATGACGGCTGCCGCCAGCTCGGCATAGGGCAGGTGCTGCAGGGCTGCGATCTGCCCGAGGGAAAACTGCGGATAATCTTCGGGGACATAAAGGCCGCCGTCGGGGGCAAGGCCGCGCAGGATGGCCTCGGCCGCCGTGACCTTATGGGTATCGTTGCGTGTGCTGATAAAGCGCATGGGATGACCTCCTGTATGCATGTTTTTTATGCTGTTACCAGTATACCACGATGAAGAGAGGAGGGCAATGGGGAAGGCGCCTGTCGGGGCGGGAGAAGGAAATCCGCGCATCCGGGCAAAGAAAAAGCCCCGCCGAATAGGCGGAGCTCTTGATGTTTATTCTTTTACATATACAGGCCCTCTTGTCCATTCACGGCCGAGGGGATGCTCGCCGTAGGCCGGCAGGGCAAGGTCATAGGCGTCGGCGGCCTTTGCCTCCAGCTCGAACTCGCGGCGTGCGCTTTCGGGCAGGGCCTTG
>JAFQKM010000230.1 GCA_017396925.1 Clostridia bacterium | reverse complement strand
TATCAATGAAGATCTCACGGGGACCCACCAGCTTGAGGCGCTCCTCGGGGGTCTGCAGATGGGCGGCCTTGGTACCAACGACGCCGGGGATACTGCCGTTGACCATGACCTGACGGGCTTCGACGCACTTATCGGGAACGCCGACCTTGGTGACGTTGAGGAAGCCATCCTCAGTGATGGTCTTGACCCAATAACCCAGCTCGTCCACATGGGCGCACAGCATGAGCTTTTCGCCCTGGCCGCCGACCTTGACGATCAGGTTGCCGTAGTTGTCGTAAAAGACCTCCTCGGCATAGGGCTCGACGATGGGCCTCAGGTGGGCGGTCATATAGCGCTCCTTGCCCGAGGGCGAAGAGATCTGCAGCAGATCCTTGAGGGTCTCCTTGAGCTGCAGCTTCTTGTTTTCATCAAACTTCATAATCCGGCACTCCTTATATAATATAATGTAATATAATGTATTGATTTCAGTATAGCATACTTCTGCCCAAACAGAAAACCCCCGTTCACTCGAACGGGGGTTCATACTTTTTTATTCCATGCACTGGCCCATGGCAAAGGGGCTCTGGCCGAGGCCGTCGCCGGCCAGCATACTCTCGAGGGCATCGATATCGGTGGAGATATCCAGTGCCTCATCCATATAGAGCATATCCAGCTGCTTTTCAAAGCTGCTGATCAACACATCGAGAACGGCCTCGACGTCCTTCATGGCGGCGCGGACATTCTCGCCGCTGCTGCCGCTCTGCTCAAAACGGCTGTAGGATTCGAGGATCTTGATGGTCTTGGGCAGATAGCGCTCCTTGAAGGAGCGGGCCAGCTTCTCCTTTTCGGGATAGGCTTCGGTATAGTTGTAGATGCGGCGGGTGAGGGCTTCCAGACGGGTGATCTTCTGGGCCACTTCGGCCTGCCGGATATTTTCATTGATGGCATGGATCTGATCGGCCGGATGGACGCGTCTGGGCGCTTCCTCTGCCTTGGGTGCTTCGTGCTGACGGGTCTGTGCCTGCTGACGGGGCATGGAAGCATCCAGACGTCCGCGGGTCAGGATGCGGCGCTCGATGTCGACATAATAGCCTTCAAAGCAGCCGCCGTCCAGCATCTTCTGCAGGTCACTGCAGACCTTATCGAAATCGACGCCCATGGCACCGGCCAAACGGTCGAGCGAGACCTCGCTGCTGTCGCCGATCAGGCGGGCATAGCGGCTGTAGCGCCGTGCTTTTTTGAGCATGCTCTGTCCCCAGAAGGTCAGACCCAGGCCGGGTGCACCGATGGTCAGGAATACGATCGATGAGATCATCAGCGATTCGCCCAGCCAGCCATAGCTGAGCATATTGGCCAAAAAGGCAATGATGCTGCCAAGGCCGCCCGCAAAGGTCAGGCCAATACCCAGATTGCGCAGCAGCTTGCCCTTGGTCAGAGAAAACATCTTCTTCAGCTGCTTAGGCTTGAGCTTGGCGCCGATCTCGCCGTCCGAGCTGGTAAAGGGTACATCGGTATAGGATTTATCCATACGGTAGCCGTTGTTCTTGCGGCCGGTCGTGCGCTTCTGTTCGTCGTCCTCGCCGAAGATCTTGATAAACATCAGCACCAGACCCACCGGCCAGAAAAAGACCAGCATCGAAATGATCAGCCACCAGGGGATATTCTTTTTACGTTCCAAGAGACCTTGCCTCCTTTGCTTGCATACCTTCTCTTTTCTCTTTAGACGGGCCCTTCCCAAAAAGGTTCCCATCTGCGGTAAACTACTGAAATTATAGCATTTTGGCAAAAGGTTGTCGATAGGCTTAAAGGAGTCTTAATGGTTTTGGATCTGTGTTTTTATTTTCATGTGTTCTTGATCGAAACCGATATGCAAAAAGCCCGTCCGGGGGCGGCCTTTTCTTGTGCCTTGCCTTATGCTATACTAAAAACAAGAATATGAAACGGAGGAATGACCATGCCTTATCTGAATATCCGCCTCTCCTGCCCCCTTGCCGCCGAGGATGAGTCCC
>JAFQKM010000229.1 GCA_017396925.1 Clostridia bacterium | reverse complement strand
GCATACCCATAACGCCCATGAAGAAAAGGCGGACATTGATCTTGTTTTCCATCGAATTCTTTGTCATCCAAATCCCCGCCTTCTGTTATTCGATCTTATAGCCGACGTTACGGACCGTCTTGATATGGGCGCCCGCATCGCCCAGCTTCTGACGCAGGGTCTTGATATGCATATCGACGGTACGGCTGCCGCCCTCATAGTCGGTGCCCCATACGGTGTCCATCAAGCGGTCGCGGGTCAGGACGATGCCGCGGTTGATCATCAGATGCTTAAGCAGCTCGTATTCCTTAAAGGTCAGCAGGCATTCTTTTCCGGCAACATGGACTGTATGGCGGTCGTCATCGACAAAGATCTCGTCCAGCGTATAGCTGGTGGGGCGGCTGTTGTCGACACGGCGCATGAGGGCCTTGGTGCGCGACAGCAGCTCCATGATGCCGAAGGGCTTGGAGATATAGTCGTCGGCGCCCTTATCCAGCGCCATAACGGCGTCCAGCTCGGAGCTCTTGGCTGTGACCATGATCACGCCGATCTCCTTGAGGCGGGGATCCTCGCGGATCATGCGCAGGATGGTCAGGCCATCGATGCCGGGCAGCATGATATCGAGCAGCACAAGCTCGGGTACGCGCTGCTCACAGGCGGCAAAAAACTCGCTGCCCGATACAAACTCTTTTGTTTCAAAGCCGCTGCCCTGCAGAGCATAGGCTTCCATCTGACGGATGTTGTCGTCGTCTTCTACGATATAAATCATAATCATCTCTCCTGTGGAATTAGAAGCGCCCCGCCTGCATAGCGCTGACGGGGCGTTACACCGGACTTAGTCCAGATTATACTTCTTTTTGTACTGATTGTACAGGTCAACAAACTCTCTGTCCTCGCCGGCCTTCAGGCTGCCGAGGTACTCATGTGCGTCCAGCTTGTCGACTTCGGCACGGATCAGCGAAACGGCCAGATTGGAGCAGTGGTCGGAAATGCGCTGGCAGTTGGTGATCAGGTCGGAATAAACGAAGCCTGTCTGCTGTGTGCACATACCGGTCTGCATACGGTCGATATGGCCTTCCTTCATCTTGACGCGCAGAACATCAACGATCTGCTCGAGGGGCTCAACATGATGGGCCAGTGCGATATCATGCTGTGTGAAGGACTTGACGGTGACGCTGATGATATCGGAAACCGCCATGCGCAGGGTCATGATATCCTGCTGTGCATTTGTCGAGAAGGCAATCTCCTTGCCGCGGATCTCTTCGGCGGTCTTGGCCAGGCCGAGGGCATGATCGCCGACGCGCTCGAGGTCGCCGATCGAATGGAGCAGCAGGGCAACTTCGCTGGTATCAGCCTCGCTGAGGGATTCACGTCCCAGTGCCAGCAGATAGGTGCCCATTCGGTCTTCCAGAACGTCGACGCGGTTTTCCAGCTCGACGACTTCGTCATAGACACTCTGATCGAAGTTATCCAGCAGGGTCATGGCCTTACGGCAGGCATCGAAGGAGAACTCGGCCATCATGTTGGCAACCTGACGGGCCTGCTCGACGGCGATGGTGGGTGTGGCCAGCAGACGCTCGTCCAGCAGCGACAGCTCGAAAGCCTGCTGGGGTTCGTCGGAGGGGTCGTCCTTGATGGTGGCATAGGCCAGCTTTTCCAGCAGGCCGGCCATGGGCAGCATGATGGTGGTTGTGATCAGGTTAAAGGCGGTGTGTACAACGGCGATGCCGGCTGCATCGATGGGCTGGTTGATCAGCACAGGCTTGAAGCCGTAGTAGGCGATGGCATAGGCGGTCAGGCAGACGGCTGTACCGAGGACATTAAAATACAGGTGAACCAGCGATGTGCGGCGAGCGCTCTTGTTGGTGCCGACCGAAGAAAGCATGGCTGTTGCGCAGGTACCGATGTTCTGACCCATGATGATGGGAATGGCCGCACCGTAGGTGACGGCACCGGTGACGCACAGGGCCTGCAGAATACCGACCGAAGCCGAAGAGCTCTGGATAATGGCGGTCAGTGCTGCACCGGCCAGAACGCCGAAGACGGGGTTCTGGAAGAGCAGCAGGATGTTGGCAAACTCAGGCATGGTCTTGAGGGGTGCAACGGCTGCCGACATGGCTTCCATACCGGTCATCAGAATGGCAAAGCCCAGCAGGATGGAACCGGTGTCTTTATTGGAGGCCTTCTTGGTAAACATATAGAGGATGATACCGATGAGGGCCAGGACGGGCGAGAAGTTGGAGGGCTTGACCAGCTGCATCAGGAAGCTGTCGCCCTGAATGCCGGTAAGGCTGAGGACCCAGGCGGTGACGGTTGTACCGACATTGGCACCCATGATGATGCCGATGGCCTGGCGCAGGGTCATAACACCCGAGTTAACAAAACCGACGACCATAACGGTGGTGGCCGACGAAGACTGGATAACGGCGGTGACGCCCATACCCAGCAGGAAGCCCTTGAAGGTATTGGAGGTCAGGCGCTCGAGCAGATCCTTCAGCTGGCTGCCGGCCTTTCTCTCGAGGCCGTCACCCATCAGATTCATACCGTAGAGGAACAGCGCGAGACCACCGCAAAGGGCGAATACATCAAAAATTGTTATGTCTCTTTTTCTCCCATTACATTCTTTTCTTTTTCAGACTCTTCAAATTGCATAAATATCTTATCTGTTTTTTGTAAATTTCGCAATAGGCGAATGTAAAATCCGTGTAAAACGCCCCGAGATTTTTTATATTTTCTTTATAGGCTCCTCTTTGGTCTGCAGTAAAATATCCCGCCTGCAGTTTTCAGGCGGGATATTTTCAAGGCTTAGTCCAGATTATACTTTTTCTTATACTGATTGTACAGGTCGACGAACTCCTTATCCTCACCGGCCTTCAGGCTGCCGAGG
>JAFQKM010000228.1 GCA_017396925.1 Clostridia bacterium | reverse complement strand
GAGCGTGTTATCATGACAAACAGACAGGAACTGATCGTCAAGAATGTTGACGCCAACAAGCAGATGATCCTGGATGCCGAGCGCTGGCTCTGGGCCCATCCCCAGACCGGCTACACCGAGTGGGAGGCCAACGGCTACCTCACCGAAAAGTTCGAGGCGCTGGGCTATGCGCTGGTTCAGGCCGGCAACATCCCCGGTTTCTACACCGACGTCAAGACCGGCAAGCCCGGCCCCACACTGGCCATCTTCGGCGAGCTGGACGCCCTCGACATCGCCAATCATCCCGAATCGGTCAACGGCATGACCCATTGCTGCGGCCACCATGCACAGGCTGCTGCCCTGCTGGGTATTGCTGCCGCCCTCAAGGAGCCCGGCGCGCTGGACGGCCTCTGCGGCACCATCCGTCTGATCGCTGTTCCCGCCGAAGAGATGATCCAGCTGGCCTTCCGTGAAGACCTGCGCAAGAAGGGCGTCATCGGCTATATGGGCGGCAAGGTCGAGTTTATGGCCCGCGGCTTCCTCGACGGTGTTGACATTGCCATGATGGTCCACGGCGGCGCTGCAGGCCCCGATGAGGCCTTCGACTTCACCTGCGGCCACGGCATGAACGGCTGCATGGCCAAGACCATCAAGTTCAAGGGCAAGTCTTCCCATGCCGGCGGCGCACCCCATCTGGGCGTCAATGCACAGTATGCCGCCATGCTCGGTCTGCAGGCCTGCAACGATCTGCGCGAAACCTTCCAGGAGAAGGATACCGTCCGCTTCCATCCCATCATGATGGGCGTCAATGTTGCCGTCAACATCATCCCCGACGAGATGAAGATCGAGTCCTATGTCCGCGGCGGCTCCATCGAAGCCATGAAGCGCGAAAATAAGAAGATCAACCGTGCACTGACCGGTGCTGCACTGGCTATGGGTGCCGGCGTCGAGCTGTGCGACCGTCCCGGCTACTCCCCCGAAATCCACGACGAGAAGTTCATGCGCCTCATCGAAAAGTGCTGCGGCGATCTGGTCGGCGCCGACCGTGTCCGCTTCAACTACACCAACTGGGGTACCGGCTCCTCCGACTTCGGCGATATCACCTGCGTCATGCCCGGCGTCCAGTTCTTTGCCATGGGTGTCACCGGAACCGGCCACGGCATCGACTACTGCGTAGCCGATCCCAACCGTCTGTGCGTCAATTCGGTCAAGGCCCAGCTGTTTGTCACCGATGAACTGCTCGGCAATGACGGCGCCGCTGCCAAGGAGATCATCGACCAGTATCAGCCCCAGTATCCTTCTATCGCCGCTTACCTCGGGGCCATCAACGAGCTGATCCTCGATAAGGATGCCGTCCAGTACGACGAAAACGGCAACGCAACCGTCGACTTCCAGAATATTTAAAAGCTTAACCGTTGCCGTTTGAGGAGACTCGCCGCCCCTGCGGCGCCGATTTGCAGGCGATTCATTCGCCGCAAATCTATTGAATCTGAAAGGGGCCCTTGCGAAATGCCCGCATTTCGTGGGGAGCGAAAACGGCAACGCCAAGGTCGATTTCCAGAATATCTAAACCAAAACATCTGCATATACAGAACCAGCCGCCCGAATATGGGCGGCTGGTTCTGTATCATTATTCTGTTTCGAGAGTCAGACCTATTTCAGCTTGGGATAGATGCCGTCCTCATGCATCTTAGCCATGGCGGCCATGATGTTTTCCTTGTCTTCGCGATAGGTGACGCCATACCACTTGGAGGTGGTGGGCAGGACCTCGACATCAGCCTTGCCGGTCTTGATCAGGCTGTCGACAAAGGCAGGCAGGAAGAACTCCTTGGTCAGGGCATTCTCTTCGGTCAGCTCATCGAGGAATGCCTTGAAGCTCTCGGTCATGGCAGGGAACATATCGGCATGGAGGCCCCATACGTTGACCGATGCAATGGCGCCCAGAGGCAGGACCTTCATGGGGCCGATGCCGTCGTTGCGCAGATGATCGCCCTCGCGGACGATCTTGGTATGCTCGGTGACCGACTGGAGCATGCCGTTTTCGATCTCGCAGACGCCGCGGGAAACCGAACCGTTCTCGGTGAGGGTGTTCTCCAGCGCAAAACCAACCATGCACATATGGTCGGATGTGACCTT
>JAFQKM010000227.1 GCA_017396925.1 Clostridia bacterium | reverse complement strand
TGGTGGCCTCCGAACGAACACAGCAGCGCGGCTGTGCTTGGACGAGGTGGAATACTCGTCGGGATTATTTTAGCACAAATGCACAGTTTTGTCTATGGATTTTTGTAACAAACAGAAACGGCATGGCTTCGGCCATGCCGCCGATCTCACTTGGGAAGATAGAGTTTATTGGGTTTGCGTCCCTGCATTTTGGAACGCATCATCAGATAGGCCGCCTTCTGCAGCAGGGGATGGAAATCTCTTGCATGCACAGGGCAGAGTTCAACACACCGCATACAGGTGATGCAGCGCGTTTTGTCGGTCTGTGCCGGTGCATCGGACGGAATGGCCTGCATGGGGCACTTCTGTGCGCAGAGGCCGCAGCCGATACATTTTCTATTGCCCTTGGGCTGCAGAGGGATGCCGCCCATCTCCACATAGGGCATTTTACCGGGCAGATCAAGACTGTAATCGGTTCGGTTCTCTTCCAGCAGCGCTGCGACCTGCGCCGTAAAGGTCTGCAGTTCGGTGCGGTCGGCATGGTCGGGACGGAAGGGCTCGACCTGTGTCAGAATGGAATGCTGTGCCACCGCCTCGATGGCCGCCACAGGTACAAAGCCCTGCTGCACCATAATTTCCTGCATCTCCAGCAGGCAATCATCGACGGCACGGTTACCGAAGACCGCGGCAAGCAGGACCTTTGCCCCATTGCCGGTCAGCTTTTTCAGATTTTCGGCCGCCGGCTTGGGCACACGGCCCTCATAGACCGAAACCGTCAGAATGCAGAAATCTTCCGCTTCAAATGCCTGCGCCGCCATCCGGGGATCGGAGAGGTCGAGGCGATGCTTTTCCCCTTCAAATCCGCCGCCGAGGATATCGGCAATCTTTGCCGTACGCCCGGTGGCGCTGAATACCAGCTCATACATCATGATGCAGTCTCCTTTCGATATTCTGTTTTGATTGTAGCACAGTTCCGCAGCACAGAAAAGAGGCATCCGCAGCCGGATACCTCTTCCAAATATACATAATCAGATATTTTTGCCCAGTTCATAGGCCTGCTGCCAGGCAGGATGGTTCAGGGCATCGCCCTTGCTGCTGCAGCCGCCGGCCAGGATCACGCCGCGGTCGGTCCACTGAACACTGCCTTCGCAGATGCGCTTATAAACCTGTACGGCGCCGTCGAAACGCGCGGTGTCTTCTACAGCACCACAGAGGATCAGGACGCTCTCATCGATGTTGCGCTGGGCCTTTGTGGAATAAAACTTGTCGATGACCAGCTTGAGCTGTGCCGAAATATCATACCAGTAGATGGGCGAAGCCAGCACAATAACATTGGCTTCGGCCAGCATAGGCTCGACCTTCCGGAAATCATCTTCAAAAATGCACTTGCCTGCGGCCTTGCAGGCATCGCAGACCTTACAGGGCTTGATATCCGCGCGGCCTGCGGCAAAGGTCTTAACGCTGTGTCCGGCCTCCATGGCACCCTTGGCAAATGCCTCGGCCAGAATATCACTGTTGCCGCCCACTCTGGGGCTGCCGGTAACGATCAGAATATTTTTAGCCATTTCTTTTCCCTCCGTAGTTTATATATTTACAGGCTGCGGCCCAGCGCACGGCAGGCCTCCAGCGTTTCTTCACTCTTGTTCTGCTTTCCGAATGCACGGATGACACCCATATCCTCCAGCTTGAGATAATCGAGGAAGGAATTGTCGTAGGTATACTGTGCGCCGCCATAGACGCCGTCACTGCCCGAAGAGAGCAGCATGGCTGCCTTTTTAAGTCTGGCAGGCTTATCCAGTGCATAAATACGGTTGATGGCACAAAGCAGCTGGCCCGAGAAGGTATGGTAATAAACCGGGCTGGCCAGAACGATCATCTCGGCTTCGGCCAGAACAGGATAGACCTTCTGCATATCATCCTGCTGGATGCACTTACCTTCCCCCTTGGTATGGCAGTATTCGCAGGCCAGACAGCCGTTGATCTTCATCTGTGCGGTGTTGAACACCTCGACTTCATGCCCCTTTTCCAGCGCACCTTCTTTAAATGCAGCAACCATAGCGGCAGTATTGCCGTTCGGGCGGGGACTTCCGTTTAAAACGATGATCTTCATAATACTCCCTCTTTCTTTTACACAAGCCAACGCTCGCTTTACTATATTATCAGTATAAAACTTAAACCCAGCTTCAAGTCAAGCTCTTTTTGCAAAAGAAAACCCCGTCCGAAGACGGGGTTTGGGAAAACATTTACTTGGCCTTGGAAGCCACGGGCATACCGACCTTGCGCAGCCACTTGTCGCCCTTGAATCGGGGTGTATAGACGAGGCAGCGGGCAACCCAGTCGATACACATGGCCAGAACGACGCCGTAGCCCTGCATACCGAACTTAACGCCCAGCAGCCATGCGCCGAATACACGGACCGACCACATGGAGATCGAGCCGGTGATCAGCGTGACCCTTGTATCGCGTGCCGCACGGAAAACATTGGGCAGCATGAAGGAGTCGGCCCACAGAGGCATAAAGACGGTCTCGATGAGCAGCATGACGACCGCCATATTGACGACCTGCATATCACGGGAGAAACAGAAGGCGATGGGATAAGCCAGAACGACCTTCCAGATCATTGAAATGCAGCTGACCCAGCGGCCGGTGCGCATCATATGGTTGGTGACAAAGCGCGTGCGCTCCTTGGAGCCGGTACCGGCAGCCTGACCGGCCATGGTGATGATCAGCGACGAATAGGAGATCAGAGGCAGCTGTGTGACCGAGATCAGCGAATTGAAGACCGAGTAAGCCGAAATGACGATGGTGCCCATCGACGACAGGAAGACCTGCAGAATGACCTTGCCGCCGTTGAACATCAGGTTTTCGATACCGGCAGGGATACCGATCGACAGGGTCTTGCTGACGATGTCCTTTTCCAGATGCAGCTTGAACTCGCCGCGGATGCAGACGGCGCTCTTGGGATCAAAGATCTTATAAAGGCCGATGCATGCGGCAGTACCGACGGCACAGACCATCGACCAGCCCGCACCTGCAGGACCCATCTTCATAACGATGACCAGGAACACGCTGAGGACGATGTTGACGCAGTTCATGGTCATACTGATCTTCATGGGCAGCTTGGTATCGCCGGC
>JAFQKM010000226.1 GCA_017396925.1 Clostridia bacterium | reverse complement strand
TGCAGCCGGTCTTTTCAATTTGTTTTTACACGGACATGCGCCGGGGAAAAACACCTTTACCCGCTGTGTTTTCCGCAGAAAACCAGCGAAATCCGCGCCGCAGCGCGGTACTCCCTTGGCAAAGAAAACCCAACGAAGTGGTTTTCTGCCAGTAAAAACAGCCTGTGGATCTCTCCACAGGCTGTTTATTATTCTTGTGAAATTACTCGACCGAAATGATGTAGGAGTAAACGGGCTGGCCGCCGAAGATAACCTGGATCTCGGCATTCTTGGCTTCCTTCTGGAAGACCTCGGCTACGCCGTTTGCCTGCTCTTCATCTGCACCCTCACCGTAGATGATGGTGATGAAGCTGCTCTTCTTGTCGGCGATCTCGTTTGCCAGCTTCTTAACGACGCTTTCAAACTTCTTGTTGGTATGAACCAGCTTGCCGTCGGCCATTGACATAAAGTCGCCTTCCTTGATGTTGCGGCCCTCAAACTCGCTGTCGCGGGCGGCATAGGTGATCTGACCGGTGCGGACATTCTGGATGGCCTTGTTCATCGAATCTTCGTTGACGCTCAGATCAACATCGGGGTCGAAGGCCAGCATGGCGCACAGACCCTGAGGAATGGTCTTGGTGGGCAGAACGACGACCTGCTTGTCGGACAGAGGTGCGGCCTGCTCGCTGGCCATGATGATGTTCTTGTTGTTGGGCAGAACGAAAACGACCTCGGAGGGGGTTGCATCGATGGCGTTGAGGATGTCTTCGGTGGAGGGGTTCATGGTCTGACCACCCTCGACCATATTGTCGACACCCAGATCAACAAAGACCGAGCTCAGGCCCTCGCCGGCTGCAACGGCAACAAAGCCGTAGCGGTTTTCGGGAGCGGCGACCTTGCGCTCGCCCATCTGCTCTTCACGGGCTTCCTTCAGCAGCTGCTCGTGCTGGGCACGCATGTTTTCGATCTTCATGGTCAGCAGAGGACCATACTTAAGGCCTTCGCCCAGTGCCTTGTCGGGGTTCTCGGTGTGGACATGGACCTTGATGATCTCATCATCCTCGACAACGACGACCGAGTCGCCGATGCTCATCAGGAACTCGCGGAGCTTATCGGGGCTGCGCTTCTTATCCTTGCGCTCGGCGATAAACTCGGTGCAGTAGGAGAAGGTGATCTCGCCGGTATCAAACTGCGAGAAATCGGCCATTGCATCGGCAGAAACCTCGACGGGCTTCTTGATGCTGGGCATAAATACCGAGCGCAGGCCGGTCTGGCCGCTCAGTGCGATATACATACCTTCCAGCAGAACGATAAAGCCGAAGCCGCCTGCGTCGACAACGCCGGCCTTCTTCAGAACGGGGTTCTGCTCGGTGGTCTCCTCCAGGGCGACCTTACCGGCCTCGATGGCGGCCAGCAGGACCTTTTCGCAGTCGCGGTCTTCCTTGGCAGCCTTCACAGCGGCCTCGGCAGCGATGCGGGAGACGGTGAGGATGGTGCCCTCGGCGGGCTTGAGGACGGCCTTATAAGCGGCAGCGACGCCCTCGGTCAGGCCGTTGGCCAGATTGCCGCCATCGGCGGTGGAAACATCCTTCATGCCCTTGGCAATGCCGCGGAACAGCAGGGATGTGATAACACCCGAGTTGCCGCGTGCGCCGCGGAGAACGGCCGAGGAGGAAACCTCCAGCGCCTTGCCCAGGGTGGGACTCTGCATCTTGGCCAGTTCCTTGGCGGCGGCGTTCAATGTCAGGGACATATTGATGCCGGTATCGCCGTCGGGAACGGGAAATACGTTGAGATCGTTGATTTCTTCCTTGCGGGCGTCTACGGCGGCTGCGCCCTCGATCATCATATTCTTAAAAACTTCGCCGTCAATGATTTTTGCCACTGTACTGCCTCCAATCACAGGATCTCTCAGGCCTTGACGCCATCGACGCAAACGGTGATCTTACCCGTTTTGAATCCTGTCTGTTGTTCAACATTGTATCTGACTTCTGTAATAATGGATTCGCCCGCCGCCGTGAGGTTCACGCCGGGATCTACGGCAATGTGCAGCTCGATGTCGACGCTGCTGCCGTCTTCGGACGGTGTTACAAAGACGCCCTTGGTCATATGCTCCCGATGGAGCAGGCGGACAATGCCGTCCTTCACCGAGGTCTCTGTCATACCCTTGACGCCGAAACAGGCTGAAGCCGCATTTCCGGCGACTGCCGCAATAACCCTGTTCGATACCGCGATGGTTCCATAGTCGTTAACAAGCTTCATAATTGCCTCCGAACAAGTTGTGTCTGAGCGATGCAGAGTATTCTGTTCTACATTGTATCATACCTTTGCCGAAAATGCACGACAAATTTTGATTGACTAAGTATTTTTAATATATTTTCTAAGATTTTTTTGCACTTTTCTGCGTCTCGGGTTCTTTTTATCTCTTTTTTCAGAAATCAGGGTTTAAGCATGATCATACCGGCGTGTACACCGCGGTTGCCGCGGGTGCGGCGGTGGGACCAATAGAGTTCTTCGTCGCCGCAGCAGGGGCAGCGGTTGGAAACATCGATGTTGTAGGGCAAAACACCCAGACGGATGAGCGACGAGTAGGTCAGCATCTTGAGGTCGATATGCCACTTGGCGCCTTCCTTATAGAAATAATCGGGCACCTGATCTTCATAGATCTCGAAGAGGATCTCCTTGACGTCGTCGTCGGTCTCGAAGCAGCGGCGGCAGATGGAGGGGCCGACGGCCGCCACGATATTTTTGGGCTGGGTGCCGTATTCCTTCCCCATCTTCTCGATGGTCTTGGTCAAAATCCGGTTGGCCACACCGCGCCAGCCGGCATGTACAGCGCCGATGGCGTGGTTCTTTTCGTCATAGAGCAGGATAAGCTGGCAGTCGGCATAGAAGCCGGCCAGCACAACGCCGGGGACATTGGTGATCAGTGCGTCACAGCCATCGGGCGCACCCACCTGACGGAAGCCGCCCTCGCGCGCGCGGACAACACCGACGGTATCGGTATGCAGCTGGCAGGTGCGGACAACATCTTCATATCTGCCGCCGATGGCTTCGGCTGCGATCTTATAATTTTTAGCGATATCGTTTTCGTTATCGCCGCCGGTATAACGGAAGTTGAGACTCTCGAAAATGCCCTTGGATACGCCGCCCTGACGGGTGAAAAAGGCGTGTCCGAGATGAGGACAGATGGAAAGCTGGGGGGATACGAAATAGGTTCCGCCCTTTTCAAAGGTTCTTTCAAGCAGTTCAGACATGGGTTTTCTACTTCCTTTTTATTTGAAATCGATGTATTGGGTGCCGACACATCTGCCATTGGAATCCAGCGTAAACAGGGCACCCTGAATGACGGGGTCGACATCGGAATATTCATATCTTACATAGGGTTCGCCCAAAAACATGTCGATTGAGCGCTGAGGTTTAACGCCCAGAACCGAAACGCTGGCGCCGCTCATACCCAGATCGGTGATATAGCCGGTGCCTTTGGGCATCACGTGCAGGTCGCGGGTGGGCACATGGGTATGGGTGCCGAAGACGATGCTGGCACGGCCATCGAGGTAATAGCCCAGGGCCCGCTTCTCGCTGGTGGCTTCGGCATGCATATCAAAAATAAAGAAATCGGCGTCGGCCGTCTTCAGAATACGGTCGGCCGCTTCAAAGGGGCTGTTGTTGCGATAGTCCATATCGACGCGGCCCAGCAGATTGGCCACGCAGATCATCTTGCCGCCGCATTCGATAACCGTCCAGCCATAACCGGGGGCGCGGGCAGGCGCATTTTCGGGGCGGACAATGTACTTCTGCTCGTCGAGATAATTGAAGATGCGGCGGTCGTTGAAGGCATGGTTGCCCAATGTAATGACGTCCGCACCGGCATAGAAGAAATCCTCGGCCGTTTCGGGCGCAAGACCGCGGCCGTTGTCGTTGGCATTCTCGCCGTTGACGATGACCAGATCGGCCTTCACTTCACGGCGCAGGGCATTCAGGCGTTTTTGAATCAGCTTGCGTCCGGCCGCGCCGCAGACGTCGCCGATGGCTAATATATTCAATCGAGTGCTCCTTTTCATATAAGGGCACCTCCCGACAGAGCAGTTGACATTTCCGGCCAAAGCGGGTATCATATTCGGGTACGATACGCGCCCGTAGCTCAGCAGGATAGAGCGACCGCCTCCTAAGCGGTAGGTCGGAGGTTCGAATCCCCTCGGGCGTGCCATTTCAGGCACCGAAAAGCATGGCTGAGCCATGATTTTCGGTGTTTTTTATTATGATCCTTTACCTTTCTATTTTACACGTTTTATCCTGCTTTCGCAATACTGCAGGATAAAATATGATCCCCATCAAGGAGGTATCCCGCATGGATTGGCAGAAAAGTTTTCGCGCACAATGCCCTGTTTTCGATGTTCGCACCTATATGGAATCGGCCTTCCACAACGGCGGCTGCCGCGCGGCCAAAGCCGGTATGGATGCCTATTTCGAGACCGCCTTTTCGGGCGCCCTTGACGGCAAACGCCAGTGGAACGAAACTGCCGAGGCCACCCGCGTGATGGCCAATGCCCTCATTGGCGGCGTATCCCCCAGAAATATTGCCTTCACCAAGAACACTGTCGAGGGTCTGAACAGGATCGCGCAGGCTTTCCCCTGGCAGCCGGGGGATAATATCATCCTCAACGATCAGGAGCACACCTCCAACCTCATGCCGTGGCTGGCCCTCAAAGCCGGAGGGGTAGAGATCCGCATGGTGTGTGCCGAAGGTTATGCACTGCCTGTGGAAAAGTTTATCGAGCAGATCGACGACCATACCCGCATGATCGCCGTCAGCCATGTACAGGCATCCACCGGCTATACCGTCGACCTTGCGGCGCTGGGCAGGCTCTGCCGCGAAAGGGGCATTTCCCTTGTGGTCGATGCTATCCAGAGCCTTGGTATTCTGCCCTTCCACGCCGAAGCATGGGGCATCGATGCCGTTGCCGCCGGCGGACACAAGGGCCTGCTGGCCGTCCCGGGCATCGGTATTCTCTATACCTCCCCTGCCCTGCTGGAAAAGCTGAACCCCACCCATGTGGGCAGCTCGGCGGCATGGACCATCGACCGCGAACGCTGGGAAAACCTCTGCACCGATCCCCTCGACGCCCGCAAGCTGGAGCAGAGCAACCTCAACTATCCGGGCATTTACGCCCTGCATGGCGGACTTTCCCTTTTGGAAGAAGTGGGCATCGACCGTATTCATACCCATATTGCCGCCTTGGCCGACAAGCTGTATCACGGCCTCAAAGCCATCGGCTATATGCTCGTCACCCCCGAAGATCCGGCCCACCGCGCCGGGATCCTTTCGATCAGCGTCCCCGACCCCGACCACATGAAGGCATGGATGGCAGACCACTGCGTGGCTGTCAGCCGCATGGATGCCGGGTTCATCCGCTTCTCTCTGGGTGCGGCCTCCAATGCCGCCGATGTCGACCGGGCGCTGGATAGAGCGAAAGAATACCACGATTCTTTTCTCGCGCTGTAAATGACCCTTCCACCGCCAAAGGCGGTCCCCCTTCCCTCCGGGCCGCAGGCCCGCATGGACGGCTGAAAAAGCGCCGCAGGCAATGCCTGCGGCGCTTGATTTTTCACTTTAAATAATCGCTGCCATGAGGGGGACTGTCACCAACGACAGAACGGTGGTGACAAAGACCGCCTTGGAGGCAAAGATGTGGTCCTGTCCGTAGCCCTCGGCCAGAATGGCCGTCGTCGTACCGGCCGGCATGGCGGTCAGGATCATCAGGACCATATAGGC
>JAFQKM010000225.1 GCA_017396925.1 Clostridia bacterium | reverse complement strand
GGGCGCGGATGGTCTCGAGGGGGTCTTCCTTCTGCTTGGGCAGCTGTTTGCCCACCTTGGCAAAGGCATAACCGGCCGCCTTGCCGGCTTCGTCGATCAGCGCCATCACATCGGGCTTGCCGATGAAGATCAGGCCCTCTTCGGGCACCTCGATATAGATGCCGCCGTCCTGCTCGCGGGTCTGTGCCATGCCCAGATAAACGCGGACTGCCGAACTGATCTTGCCGTCGAGGTTGCGGCGCAGCACATCGTAGTTGCCGGTGTTCTGAGCTTTGGGGGCTTCATACTCGTTGCGGACGGGGGCCGATTCGGATGTGCGACGGGGTGCAGGTTCGGGCGCCGGTGCATAGGTCGGCTGGGGGATGGGGGCGCTTTCGACCGGCATATCAAAGACCGGTACGGCATCCTGCGGCGGAATATCGCTGTCGTCCCAGGGGGGCAACCCGTCATCGTCCATGGGGGCTGCCTTGGAAACCGGCTGGGGTGCAGGCTGGGGTTTGGATGCGGCCTTGGGCGCCGGCTTCTGCACAGGCTGTGCAGAAACTGCGGGCTGCATGGGCTGGGCCGCTGCGGCAGGCATGGCCTGCGGTACGCCCCAGTCGGGCAGAGCCATCTTGATCAGGCACATTTCGCCGTCCAGGCGCTTGGCCGAGGTGCGGGTGGTGCGGCTGAGGAAATAATTGATGGCTTCGATGCAGGCCTCCAGGCGCTGCGCCGTGCAGTGTGCAGCCAGTTCGGGCACGCGGGTACGCCAGTGGGAGAGCAGATAATCGCCCTGTCCGGTGGCCTTATAGAGGTAAATATCGCGTAAAAGCGATAACAGATTGTCGAAAATTGTGATCAGATCACGGCCTGTCATATAACAGTCGGTGAAAGCGGCGATGGCGCCGGCGGCGTCGTTCTGCAGAACGGCCGAGAAGATGTTGATGATCTCACGTTCGGTGGCAAGGCCGAGGGCCTCGGTGACGCTGTCGGCCGTGACGTGGAAGGTGGCACCCTTGGCGCGGTCGAGCAGCGAGATCGAGTCGCGCATCGAGCCGTCACCCATGGCGGCCAGCACATCGGCGGCGTCGTGGTCGAGGACAAAACCGTCCTGCTGGGCGATGTTCTCCAGCGCAGCGGCCATGATCTCGGCCGGGATGCGGCGGAAGTCATAGCGCTGGCAGCGGCTGTGGATGGTGGGCAGCACCTTCTGGGGATCGGTGGTGGCCAGAATAAAGACGGCGTGGGCCGGAGGCTCTTCGAGGATCTTGAGCAGGGCATTGGAGGCACCCTGCGAGAGCATATGGACCTCGTCGATGATATAGACGCGGTAGCGCAGTTCGGTGGGGGCATAGACGGCCTCCTGACGCAGCTCACGGATGTTGTCGACGCCGTTGTTGGAGGCGGCGTCGATCTCGGTGATGTCGAGGGCCGAGCCATTCAGGATGGCACGGCAGGCGGCACACTGGTTGCAGGGCTCGCCGTTCTGCGGATTCTGGCAGCAGATGGCGCGGGCAAAAATGCGCGCGCAGGTGGTCTTGCCGGTGCCGCGGGTGCCGGTGAACAGATAGGCATGGGAGACCTTACCCGAGGCCACCTGACCCGACAGGGCCGTGGTGATGCTGCTTTGGCCGACGACCTGCCCGAAGGTAACGGGCCTGTATTTACGATATAATGCTAAGTTTGTGGCCATAAGAGCAGACAACTCCTTTTCTGCACTTGGAAAGCGCATGATATTTATATGATACTTTGTAAGATGTATCTTCACAATGAATATTGGCACAGGCATGGGCGCTGACGCCCCAAACCCCGTCCATACTTTGCCACATCGCAAAGTATGCAAAAGATGCCGAGGGGTGTTGCGAATCCCCCCTCGGGACCCCACAACGCTTGGTGCTGCCGCACCGGACCTTCGACAGAGGAACATACTGTAACACTTGCAGAGTGGTTTTTGCACGGACATGTGCCGAAAATAATTAAGATATCGTTGAACGGTACAATTCCCGTGATCTTTTAACAACGAAAAATCCACGGACATGCGCCGGGGATTTTTCATCCCTGTTGGAAATTGGGATGACGAAACCAGCGAAGCGTTTCGTCAACCAGTATAGCAAAAAAGTGATCCTTTT